>CAZXJX010000028.1:0-10851 GCA_964641235.1 uncultured Planctomycetia bacterium | reverse complement strand
ATTTTAACCAAAAGGAGGGAAGGGATTATGGTAAAAAGGGAAGAGAAAGAGGAAAAGAAGGAAGAGAAAGGCACGGGCGAGGAGCGGCTGAAAGCGCTTGAGTTGGCGCTCTTACAGATTGAAAAGCAGTTCGGAAAGGGTTCCATAATGAAATTGGGCCAGGAGACGCATAAGAAGGTCGAGTCGATTCCGACGGGTTCGCTTTCGCTCGATATGGCAATCGGCATCGGCGGAATTCCAAGGGGCCGCGTTATCGAGATTTTCGGGCCGGAGGCATCGGGAAAGACCACACTTTCGCTAAGCATAATTTCTGAAGCGCAGAAAAAAGGCGGAGTCGCCGCATTTATCGACGCAGAACATGCATTTGATTCGACGTATGCGAAAAAATTGGGCGTGAATTTGGACGACCTTTTAATTTCGCAGCCGGATTCCGGCGAACAGGCGCTCGAGATATGCGAGACGCTCGTCAAATCAGGCGCGGTGGACGTAGTTGTTATCGACTCCGTTGCGGCGTTGGTTCCGCGCGCAGAAATCGAAGGAGAAATGGGCGAATCGCATATGGGACTTCAGGCAAGGTTGATGTCGCAGGCGCTCAGGAAGTTAACCTCTTCCATTAGCAAATCCAAGACATCCGTAATTTTCATAAATCAGATACGCGAGAAGATAGGCGTGATGTTCGGAAATCCTGAGACAACGCCCGGCGGCCGCGCGCTTAAATTCTATGCCTCGGTCAGGCTCGATATAAGGCGCATAGAAAATATAAAGGTCGGAGATGAAAGCATAGGCGGCCATGTAAGGGTAAAGGTCGTAAAGAATAAAGTTGCTCCGCCTTTTAAGCAGGCGGAGTTCGATATTATTTACGCCGAGGGTATCTCAAAATCAGGCGACATCATAGACCTAGGGCAGAATTTAGGGATAATTCAGAAGACCGGGACATGGCTTGCTTACGGCGATGTAAAGATCGGCCAAGGGAGGGATAACGCGAGGAATTATCTGAAGGAAAATCCAAAACTTATCACTGAATTGGAAAAAAAGATTAGGGAGAAGATAGATGTTTAAACGTTTCGCTTTAGTTTTGGCCTTAGGAATTTTGGTTGTGGGGATGATGGGGCAACCCTCAATTGCGCAGGAGGCTGCGAACTATGCCAAAGCGCTCGAAGAGGCGTTCATAAAGGTTTCCGATGAAATAGGGCCTGCGGTAGTTTCAATTTCAACGGTGCACACAGAGAAGGTTTCTTCGAAGCAATACTTCGGCCCATTTAGCGACGATGAATTCTTCCGACAATTTTTTAAGGATTTCTTCGGCGAAATGCCGGAGCGAGAATTTCAACGCCGCGGGTTAGGTTCGGGATTCATTATCGACGTCGAAGGATATATTTTGACGAATCAACATGTTATTGAAGACGCAGATAAAATAGAAATAACATTATCCGACGGAAGAAAATTTCCGGCGAAAGTAAAAGGGCAGGATGAAAGGTCTGACCTCGCCGTGCTAAAGATAAATGCGAAGGATTTACATGCGGTGGAATTAGGCGACTCGGATAAGGTAAGGATTGGGCAATGGGCGATAGCAGTTGGTAATCCTTTCGGGATTGCGGCTAAACCGACGGTTACGGTGGGAGTCGTAAGCGCCTTAAACCGTGCGCTTCCACGCACTTCACGTAGAGACAGAGATTACTCGGATTTAGTCCAGACCGATGCCGCGATTAATCCGGGTAATAGCGGCGGGCCTTTAGTCGATATAGAGGGAAAGGTAATTGGAATAAACGTTGCGATAGTTTCAACTACAGGCGGATATCAGGGCATTGGCTTTGCGATTCCCATAAATACCGCAAAGAGGGTGCTCGGTGACTTGATTCAAGGTAGAAAAGTTCTCTACGGTTGGCTTGGTGTTAATATTCAGGAGTTAGACGAAGATTTAGCAAAACAATTCGGGCTTTCAGAGACTAAAGGGGTTTTGGTCGGAAAGGTTTTGCCGGACAGCCCGGCTGAAAAAGGCAAGATGAAAGAGGGCGATATAATTAAGACCTTCGACGGAAAAGATGTAGAGAACGCGCGCGAACTTTTAAAGTTAGTCGGAAGGGCCGAGATAGGCAAGAAGATAAGGGTCGGAATTTTACGCGATAAAAAAGATATGACGTTGGAAATCGAAGTCGCACAGCGTCCCGAGGAGATAGAAGAATTTGCAGAGATAGCATTAGGTACTTGGCGCGGCATTGAAGTTCAAGAATTAAACAAAGAGTCAGCGCGAAAGTATAGGGTTTCAGAAAAGCAAGGGATTATCGTCGTTAATGTGCAACCGGGCAGCCCCGCAGAACTGTCAGGTTTAAGGCGCGGCGATATAATTACCGAAGTAAATAGGCGACCTATTAAAAATTTAAACGATTATAATAATGCAACTAAATCGGCAAAAGGTGACGTCTTAATCCGCACTTCGCGAGGCTATGCGGTAATCAAAGAGGAAACGCAAGAGGAATAAGGACATTGAAGTAGATAAGAAAGCATTCCAGAAAGCAAAAACAGATGCGTTAAGGCTTTTGAGATTTAGGCCTCGCAGCATAAAAGAGATGGCCCAGCGGTTAAAAGGGAAGGGCCATCGCGGTTTTATAATCGCTCAAGTAATCAAAGAGTTAGAGGAGAAGAAATTTTTAGACGACAAAACATTTGCGAAGCTTTGGGTCGGAGACAGAATCATATTAAAGCCGACAGGAAAGAGTTTATTAGTAAAAGAATTAAAAGCGAAGGGCGTAAGCGAGAAGATAATAGATGAGGTACTGGATGAGGTTAAGGATGCATATGATGAATACGAAATCGCAAAGGCATTGGCACTTAAAAGAATTGAGAGGCTCAAAGGGCTAGAAGAGGACAAAGCCGTAAAGAGACTCTTTGATTTTTTAAGCAGGCGCGGTTTTTCCCATAATACAATTTGGAAAGTCTTGAAAGAAGTCTCCCCGACAAAGAGATGACCACTGATGAATTGAGGAAGAAGTTTCTGTCCTTCTTCGAATCGAAAGGCCATTCAATAATTCCTTCCGATTCGTTAGTCCCAAGAGATGACCCCACCGTCCTATTCACAAGCGCAGGAATGAGTCAATTCAAGGACTATTTTTTAGGCAAGAGGAAGGATTTAAAACGTGCCGCAAGTTGCCAGAAGTGCTTGCGCACCGGCGACATCGAGAGGGTAGGCCAAACGCCCGCTCACCATACCTTCTTCGAGATGCTCGGGAACTTTTCTTTCGGCGATTATTTTAAAGATGAGGCGATTGCCTGGGGCTGGGAGTTTTTGACGAAAGTGCTCGGCCTAAAAGAGAAGGATTTACGGGTTTCGGTTTATTTAGACGATGACGAAGCATATAAGATTTGGCGGGATAAGATAAAAGTTCCGGAAGCCAAAATTTTAAAATTCGGCGCAAAGGAAAATTTCTGGCCGTCGAACGCGCCTGAGGAAGGGCCCGACGGCCCTTGCGGGCCATGCTCCGAAATTTATTATGACCAAGGTGTTGAGGTCGGATGCGGCAAGCCCGATTGCAAACCCGGATGCGATTGCGGAAGGTTCGTCGAGGTCTGGAACTTGGTATTTACGCAATTTAACAGGGTCGGCGTAAATAAATTAGAGCCGCTGCCGAGTAAAAATATCGATACCGGAATGGGGTTGGAACGCTTAGCTTCGGTTATGCAGCGTGTGAAGACGAATTTCGAGACGGATATATTTAAGCCGATAGTAAACGCGACATTGAATTTAATGGATGACCCAAAAATGCGAAGTTATGCCTTAGGGAATGGTTTGAGCCATTTAAATGCGATTGCTGACCATACAAGGGCAACTGTATTTTGCATTGGCGACGGCGTCCTTCCGTCCAATACGGGCAGAGGTTACGTGTTACGGTCGCTTATCAGGCGCTCGATTGTTCACGGAAATTTTTTAGGTTTGAATAAACCATTTTTATATAAATTGGTTGACGCGGTGACGAGGTCTATGAAAGGCGGATATCCGGAAATCGAGCTTAGGAGGGAGAATATAAGCCAGATCGTAAAATCGGAAGAGGAGAAATTTTTGCGAATAAGCGAAGATGTCCGAGGCGATTTGGAGATTTTGGCCTCAGCCCTAAAAGCCGACGAAAAAGATACAATTCCCGGCGAAAGGATTTTTTATTTTCACGATACAAGAGGATTGCCAATAGATTTGATTAAGGAATTTGCCGCCGACGAGGGTTTAAAATTGGATTTGGGCGGGTATGAGAAATTAATGGAAGAACAGCGCAAGAAATCGCGCGGTGCCACTAAACTTAGCGCAGATATATTCGCCGAAACGCTTACTCAAGCCGTAGTAAGTTCAGGAGTCAAAAGTGAATTTGTAGGTTATGAGAAACTAGAATACGATGGCACGATAAAAGCCATTATAAAAAATAATAAGATAGTTGACAAGGTCGACGCTGTAGCGGAAGTTGTGATAATTCTGGACGCGACGCCGTTTTACGGTGAAGCGGGCGGACAGGTCGGCGATACGGGCGTAATCGAAGGCAAAGGATTTAAGATAGAAATTTACGATACAAAGTTAATCGAAAAAACGCCGCTACATTTAGGCAAACTTAAGGAGGGCTCGATAAAAGTCGGCGATAAGGCTAAGGCAAACATCAATAAAGAACGAAGGTTAGCTATTGCCAGACACCATACGGCAACGCATCTTTTGCAAGCGGCATTAAGAAAAGTATTAGGTCCGCATATTCAGCAGTCGGGTTCTCTTGTGGCGCCCGATAGATTGAGATTCGATTTCACGCATTTCAAGGCAATCGATGAGGCGCAACTTAGCAGGGTTGAGGAAGTAGTAAATGAATATATCAGGCGAAATGATACCTTAAAAGTAGAAGCGATGGATTTGGAGGAAGCAAGAGGGTCGGGAGCGACTGCTTTGTTCGGAGAAAAATATGAAAAACGAGTGAGGGTAGTCACAATCGGAGATTATTCAAAGGAATTATGCGGCGGAACGCATTTAAAATCTACCGGAGAAATCGGCATATTAAAAATAGTCGGACAAGAATCGGTTGCGGCAGGCTTAAGAAGGATAGAGGCGATAGCGGGAGAGGTTGCGTATAAGCGCATCAAAGAATCCGAAGACGAATTAAAGACTATCGCTGAAATGTTAAAGGCAGAGCCGTCGAAACTTCCGAATCAAATCGAAAAATTGATAGGTCAAATTAAAGAACTCGAGCGTCAATTAAAAAATTATGAGATTCAGAATATAAAAGCGAAGACAAAAGAACTTGTGTCGAGGAAGGAAATCATAGATAATAATATACATTTGATCGTGAGAAGGTTGGATGATTTCGCCCCGGATACTTTAGCGAATCTTACTGACGAAATCAAAGCGAATTTAATTCAAGGAGGAATTTCTATTTTAGGAAGCGCCTTTGAAGGAAAGGCGTTTATTGTAGTGGGTTTGACAAGCGACCTCGTAAAGAAGGGAATGGACGCGCGAACGATAATCGGCGAGGCATCTAAAATAATCGGCGGGGGCGGAGGCGGACGGCCTGATTTAGCTCAGGCCGGAGGAAAAGATATCTCAAAACTTGATGAGGCCTTGAAGGCCGGCGAAAGAGCAACAAAGGAACTTATAAGATGAAATTTGTTAGATTATATGGCAAGGAATTCGAAAAACTTTGTAATAGGTATAATTGCCGCAAGAAGCGAATAGAAGAAAGCGTAAGCAAAATAATCGAGGACGTTCGCTTATACGGCGACGACGCGCTTATCAAATATACCAGAAAATTTGATAAGGTAAAACTTACGCCGCGGCAGTTGAAGGTCACTGAAAGCGAGACGAGCGGGGCCTATCAAAATATAGATTCGGAATTCATAGCGACACTGAAAGATATAATTGAAAATGTCAGCCGCTTTTATAAAAAACAGATTAGGAAATCCTGGCGGGTCGTAGATGAGGACGGCGTAGTTTTAGGAGAGAAGTATGAGCCGATGGAAAGAGTGGGGATCTACATACCCGCAGGCACCGTGCCCCTTATCTCGACGGTCTATATGACCGTACTGCCGGCTAAGATAGCAGGCGTAAAATCTATTGTATTGGTGACACCGCCAAATAAATTTCAAAGTGTAGACCCTTATATTTTAGTCGTCGCGAATTTACTGAAAGTAGATGAGATTTATAAAGTAGGAGGCGCGCAGGCAGTCGCAGCGCTCGCGTTTGGAACAAAGACGATACCGAAGGTGGATAAAATAATCGGTCCAGGGAACGCTTATGTAACTGAGGCGAAAAGACAGGTATTTGGATACGTTGATATAGATATGATAGCGGGCCCGTCTGAAGTCGCGATAATTGCGAATAGGTCGACGAATCCGTTATTGGCGATGAAAGACTTGGAAGCGCAAGGCGAACACTTTGGCGGCCTGTCAATTTTAGTTACGACTTCTAAACCGCTCGCCAAGACGCTTAAGAAAGAAGTCGAAAAAGGATATATAATTTTGGCTAAGAATTTAGACGAGGCATGCGAGATAGTTAATCGCTTAGCGCCCGAACATCTTCAGATTATGGTAAAGAATCCGCAGAAGGTCTTAAAGAAGATAAAGAATGCCGGCGCGATATTCTTGGGGCAATATACCCCAACTGCCGTCGGAGACTATGTTGCGGGTCCCAGCCATGTCTTACCAACCGGCGGAACGGCGCGTTTCTTCTCAGGGCTTGGCGTCGAGGATTTTATAAAATCCTCTCACATAATTTCATATTCGAAAAAGGCGCTTGAGAAGGCAAAGAAGTCTATAGAAAAGATTTCGACATTGGAAGGTTTGAATAAACACATGGAATCCATTAAGGTGAGGTTTTTAGATGAAAAAAAGAGTAGCTAAGGTCAAGAGGAAGACGACCGAGACAGATATAACGGTCGAGTTTAATCTCGACGGAAGCGGAAGATTGGAAGTGAAGACAGGCATCGGGTTTTTGGACCATATGCTCGCCTTATTTTCTAAACATGGGCTCTTCGATTTAAAGATAAAAGCAAAAGGGGATTTGGGCGTCGATTTACATCATACGAATGAAGATATAGGAATTACCTTGGGCGAAGCCTTTAAAAAAGCGCTAGGAAATAAAAAAGGAATCGAGCGTTTCGGCTCAATTGATGTTGCTGTTCCGATGGAAGAAGCGCTGGCTCGGATTGCTTTAGATATCAGCGGACGGCCTTCGCTTTATATGAGGCGCATAGGAAAGCAGGCTCCGCCGCCAATTTCTGCTAGAGACAGTTACGCGTTAAACGACGCAAAACAGTTTTTAGAGGCATTTGTAAGAAATGCCGGCGTCAATCTTCACGTTGAATATCGCGGCGAAGATTTGCATCATGTCTTGGAGTCTATCTTCAAGGCGCTGGGAAGGGCCCTTGGCGACGCGACAAGAATCGATGCTCGTATAAAAGGAATTCCATCTACGAAAGGCAGACTATAAAAATTTGAGATTAAAAGGACAATCGAAGGGTTAAATCTCAAAAAGTCGATACAAATAAAAAAACTTGTATTATTTAAAACAAGCTGATATACTTGTATTGAGAAAGATGACTACAAAAACGTTTACTATAATCGTTGGCGATTTAGTTCGCTCTCGCGATAGCTTTGAGAGACAAAAGCTATCTCATAAAATTCGTCTGGCAATCAATAGTCTTTTAAAAGAATTCCGTGACGAATTATATGCTCCGCTTGTTCTAACGCGTGGGATAGACGAACTGGCCGGAGTACTCAAGCAACCAGATTTAAGTTATCTGATATGTAGGCTCTTAAACGTCAAGGTATCACCTCATTTATTTCGTTTTGCTATAGCGAGAGGGAATTTGGACATCGCCGTCAATTCCCGGGATGCCAGAAAAATGGATGGCCAAGCTTTTCATATGGCAGCCGATATGATACAACAGGCCAAAAAAGAGAATCTTTATTATTGTTTTAATTTAGGACCTCAATTTGCGGAGTTCAATCCCTGCCTGACTGCATTTGCAAATACTCTTCATATTCTGCGCAGCGGTCGGAGTAATCATCAGCACCTTGTGGTGCAATTATACGAAAAATTTGGGAACCAGAAAGCAGTAGCTGAAAGGCTCGGCATTACGCAGCAAGCAGTATCTGATGCGCTTCGACAAGCTCATTGGAAAGAAATAAAACGGGGAGAAGATTTAATCGGTGAAGTTTTAAAGAGACATGGTTCTTTAAAAAGATGAATATTACATTTTACATAGATATATTGAAATGCACGATTATTATAATAGGCTACATTAGCACTATTGCCACAAGCGGTGTTATTGTCCGCCATTTTATTGGTGATACCAAAGAGCAAACCGTAAGAGAAGATTCAGATAAATCGATTTCAAGAACTAACTATGACGCAGGAGCGATCATTGGTAAGTGTGAAAATTTTCTGACAATTTCCTTAATTTTAGCCAATGCTTTTACAGGATTAGCTCTAATATTTACTGCTAAGTCTATAGTTCGAAGCGAAAACATTAAAAAAGACCCTAAATATTATCTAGGCGGAACGCTAGTGAATTTTAGCTATTCAGTTTTTATGGGTTTTCTTATCCGCTTTATCTTAAGCGCCCTCGGTCATCCAGTTTGAACTTAACGGCATGATAACTATTATCGACTACGGAATGGGAAATCTGCGAAGCGTCGCCAAGGCATTTGAGAAGGTCGGCTCGAAAGCAGTAGTTACTGATGACCCTAAAATAATTTCTAAAGCAGCTAAATTGGTCGTGCCCGGCGTCGGTGCTTTTAAAGATGCGATGGATGAATTAAAGAGCCGCGGTTTAATAAATCCCATTAAGGAATTCATAAAAAAAGGCAAGCCATTCTTGGGATTATGCCTTGGGTTGCAGTTGCTTTTTTCCGAAAGCGAAGAGGGCGGAAAGATTAAAGGGCTCGATATCATTCAGGGGAGGGTTTTAAGATTTTCTCCTAAGGGTTTAAAGGTTCCGCATATGGGCTGGAATCAGGTAGAAATAAAATCCGAAATCCGAAATCCGAAATCCGAAAAACTATGCCCGTTGTTAAAAGGAATCCCCAATGGCTCATACGTTTACTTTGTTCATTCATATTATGCAAAGCCGCAAGATAACTCGGTCGTAGTTGCCCGGACTGATTACGGCGTTAAATTTCCGTCGGTAATTTGGTCTAAAAATATTTATGCGGCGCAGTTTCACCCGGAGAAAAGCCAGAATTTAGGGCTTAAAATCTTGAAGAATTTTATCAAAGAATGTTAATCATACCTGCAGTCGATATAAGAGGCGGCAAGGTAGTCAGGTTATTCCGAGGAGATTTTTCCAAGGAGACCGTCTATTCGGACGACCCGGTTAAAACGGCGATTAAATGGCAGAGCGAAGGCGCAAGGCGCCTGCACGTCGTTGATTTAGACGGCGCTTTGGAAGGAAATTTGAAGAATCTGACTTGGATACGAAGGATTACCGCATCTTTAGACATTCCTATCGAAGTAGGCGGTGGTATCCGAACGGAAGCTGATTTGGAGACGATAATAAATGCCGGTGCCTCATATGCGATATTGGGAACCAAAGCTTGCGAGGACGAAACTTTTTTAAAGAAGGCGCTCGAAAATTACGGCAATAGAATTATCGTGAGCCTCGATGTCAAAGACGGCCTGTTACAGACAAAAGGTTGGGTGAATCCGACCGAACTTAAAGCGATAGATTTCGCGCAGAGAATTAAGATGTTAGGCGTTCAGACCGTTGAATACACCGACATTTCAAGAGACGGAACTTTGCAGGGGCCGGGCGTTGAAAATGTAAAGAAATTCTTAGGCGAGGTTGCAATTGACACGATAGTTTCCGGCGGGATTTCGTCGCTTGAAGATTTGAAGAATTTAAAGGCGCTTGAGAAAAAGAACATAGTCGGGGTGATTATAGGGCGCGCTCTTTACGACGGGAAAATGATATTAAAAGAAGCAAATAAGATATATGGAAAATAGGGACACATCCCATTTTTTGGATTATAGTTAAAATTAAAAATTAGGATGTGTCCCTAATAAAAATATGTTAGCGAAGAGAATTATTCCTTGTTTAGACGTAAAAGACGGACGGGTCGTAAAAGGCGTTAAATTCGTTAACTTGCGCGATGCAGGCGACCCGGTTAGAAATGCCTCTTTCTATGAGAAAGAAGGCGCGGATGAATTGGTGTTTCTGGATATCACAGCCAGTTTCGAGGACAGGGATATAATGTTGGATGTGGTAAGGCGTACCGCCGAGCAGGTATTTATGCCTTTGACCGTCGGCGGCGGAATTCGAAATTTAGAAGATATCCGCAATTTATTAAAGGCAGGGGCCGATAAAGTCTCAATCAATACCGCCGCCGTAAAAGACCCTGAATTGATTACCAGGGCGTCGAGCAGATTTGGCAATCAGTGTATAGTTGTTGCGATAGACGCCAAAAGAGTTCGTGGAGAAAAACCATCAACCAAAAGATGGGAGGTTTATATAAACGGCGGTAGGACGCCGACGGGGAAAGACACCGTAAAATGGGCAAGAGAAGCGGAGCGCAAAGGCGCAGGCGAAATTTTGCTTACTTCAATGGATTGCGATGGGACTAAAAGGGGATATGATTTGGAATTGACGAGGATGATTTCCGAAGCGGTCGGAATTCCGATAATTGCGTCCGGAGGCGCAGGAAAATTATCACACCTTTACGAAACACTGACGAAAGGCAAGGCAGATGCAGCGTTGGCCGCTTCCATATTCCACTATCGAGAATTTAGCATAAAAGAAGCAAAAGAATACTTAAAGAAAAAAGGAGTGCCGGTCAGAATATGAAGAAATTTATTTCGAATCTGAAATTCGATAAGTTCGGGCTTATTCCCGCCAT
>CAZXJX010000027.1:9144-11394 GCA_964641235.1 uncultured Planctomycetia bacterium | reverse complement strand
TTCTCTTTTTCTTGTTCAGCGGTCGTCTGCTCCTCTGCATAACTTAGATTAACCGAAAAAATTACGGATAAAATCACAAGGCATTCAATAAGATGTTTCCTCATTCTGTCCATTTCTCCTCCTCTGGCATTAAACTAAAAAGATACTCAACTAAATCATTCAATTCTTCATCCGTAATCCTCTCGCCCCACTTCTGCATCCAAAGCGGCGGGACAGGTCCTTTAGGATCCTCCTTTTCCACTGGCTGAACACCTAATCTTATCTTCTTCTTTAATTCCTCTTCTGTAAAACCTTCTTTTACATAAGTAAGCGATGGAACTTTCCCACCGTGAGCATTATAATTTAAAACGCCTTTGGCTCCATCTTTTCCGTGGCATCCTGCGCAACCGAATTTCTCATATACGGCTTTACCAGTTTCTACTTTCGATGCGTAAACTTGTGGCGGCTGTTGCGCCGCTGGAACTTTATATTCAAATGGTAAGGATTTCCTCTCGGCTGCATACGATAACATAAACGTTGTTAATGCCTTTGCGTTTTCGTCGGTAAGATTATGATTAGGCATTGCAGAGGCGTACGGCACTCCGACATCGGGCCTGGCAGGGGTCACCTTTTGGGGGTCCTCAAAATGCTCGAACAGCCAATTCGCGACCGTCTTTTCTCCGTTCACATAGTTAAAATCGAATTCCTCTTTAGGTTTATCTGCAATCTCGCCGATATCGACGCTAATATTCCCGCCCCAACCGTCGATAGCGTGGCAACCGATACAGCCATGTTCCTTAAATAATCGCCTTCCCGCCTCAAGATACCCCATTCCTTTTTTATTCGTGTCCTCATGACATTTACCGCACGATGCCTGAACATATACCCCTTTATGCATCGGCTTATCCCAATGTGGGACGTAACCGTGTGCCACCTCTTTCGTCGTCGCCAAACCCTGGCCCTCGTGGCATACCGTGCAACCAAAACGCTCAAATTTGTGCTTGGCTAAATAGCCATCCGGATGAGTCTTTTCCATATCGAGGTGGCAGGTTGTGCAACGGTCTATGCGATTGAGTTTACTTAAAATTACTTGTTTTACCTCCAGAGGACCCTTTTTATGCGCCGACTGATATTTCTTCCATTCTCTACCTTGGTCTTTGACGACCGCCAAAATAAAAATCAAAAAGACAGCCGCACTTAAAAATGCAAACCAGAATCTTTTGTTATCCTTTATCATATTTAAATATTAAAGTTAAATTGAGGCAACGAAAAGATATATTTTACGTTGAAAAGCAGCCTCAAAATTATTTTTAAGGGCACGCCTATCATTACTAACAAAAGCAATATCATTACCAAATATTTTATTAACCCTAAATTTTTAAAAATCTTGACGAATTTTCGCGGTAAAATAACGCCTAAGGCAAAATATAAAAAAAGAAGTGCGCCGCCTAAGATGGGGTTCATATTAACCGCGGGCGGTTCCGGTGGCTTATGAAATTCCCAACTCTCCCAGGGCCAATACCACGCCCAATTGGGACCTCGTAACAATTGCCCGATTCCAATCAACAGAAACCACATAAAGACACCAAAGAGAAAGACGGTAATCTCAAATTTTCTATCGCGAAAATTGTACCCACAAACCTCTACAGGATTTGCATCGATATACGGAATCGCCATAAGCCCGAATATTATAAGTCCGGGGAGCATAACCCCTGCAATCCACGGATCAAAATAGACTAACAACTCCTGAAGTCCGACGAAATACCAAGGCGCCTTCGCGGGGTTGGGAGTTCTGTTTGGATTTGCTAATTCTTCTAAGGGGGCATTTATGAATACAGACCATAAAAATAATACGATTAAAACAACGCAAGCAGCTATGTATTCTTTATATATAAGATGCGGCCAGACATCTATCTTTTCCTTCGGAAATTCGTCGGCGGAGAAACCATCTTTTCTTACCCTCCAGAAGTGAAGAATTAGCAGTACCCCTGCTATAAACGGCAGTCCGATACAATGAAGGACATAAAACCTAATAAGCGCATTTTCTCCGACGAACGTGCCTCCTAATAATATAAAGCGCACATCATTTTGAGGTGTTGAAATCGCAAACGGCCCTTCCGCTCCAAAAAATGGAACCGCCGATGCCATATTGGTTCCTACAGTAATAGCCCACATTGCAAGTTGGTCCCAAGGAAGCAAATATCCTGTAAAGGATAGGAGCAATGTTAAAACGAGCAAAACCACTCCTATCACCCAATTGAATTTTCTTTT
>CAZXJX010000027.1:0-9044 GCA_964641235.1 uncultured Planctomycetia bacterium | reverse complement strand
CCCCAAGTGTAGGTAAATTTAATCGCGCGGGAGGAAATTTTTACCGGATGGATATGGAGCCAGACGTTGCCCATTATGTGCTGGATGCGGTCGCGAGGAGCATCCTGCCATTTTCCGCCGCGAAATATCGAGCGCCATATTTCGGAATCTATTATTTTTTGTTTAAGTGACTTCTTTGGGGGGCTTGGGCTTTTTTCTTCGTTCATTTTATTAAACGGCTAACAAGAAATCTTTCTTCTCTCTTTTCCCTTCTAAATTCTCAAGCCGTGCTTTATTGATCACAATTTGGCCGTCGTCGGATAACGAAATTGCCGCACGATAAAGAGGCTTTGGGGCAGGCCCTGAGATTACTTCTCCGTTCATATCGAAATTACTTCCGTGACAGGGGCATTTAAATCTCTTCTCCGCTTCAAACCAGCCGGGCGTGCAGCCCAAATGGGTGCACTTTCCGAAAAGCGCATAAATTCCTTTTTGAGTTCGGACAATCCAAACTCGCTGTTCCTTTATCCATCTCGTAGAAACCGAACCTGGCGCATATTCATCTGGGATGCCGGCCTTGAAAGTCAAACTCGGCTCATACGTTATATTAGGGAAGAAAAACCTCAAAGTCGCTAAAGCGGAACTTCCGATAAATCCGAAGAGGGACAGTCCGCCTAACCATTTGAAGAAATCTCTTCTTGAAATTTTCTCATTAAGGCTGTTCATATTCGATTACCACTTCTCCTCTTTCGGCATCAAATTCACAAGGTATTTGATAAGGGCATCGAGTTCATCTTCATCCATAATATCTTTCCAAGGTTGCATATAAAGCGGGGGATGCGGCCCCATAATGTCCTCTTTATCGGATTTTCTTCCTTTTCTTATCCTGTCTTTTAATTCATCGAGCGTAAAACCCTCGGCAACATACGTAAGTGCCGGCACCTTGCCGCCTTGTGCATTTAAGTTCGGTGCTTGATATTTTCCTTCTCTTCCATGACAGGTAACACACCCGTATCTTAAATATACCCTTTCGCCGGCTGCGTTCTCATCTTTGGGTTTCTCCATTCTCGCTTCTCCGATTTTCAAAAGATGCCACGGCGAGACAGATTTTACCCCGTCACGCTCGGCGTTAGCTCCATCCCATACCGCAAATGCAATGGGGACAATTAAATCTTTTTTAAGCGCTACACCCTGAGCTGAATTCAATTTCCTTTTTATCACTACATTCCATTTTCCATTTTTCCATATGCCTTTTGCCTCAACATCTTGAACATCAAGCGGCGTGATTGTGCCGAATCCCTCGGCGATTAAATTCTCTGCTGAGGCCGGTTCAAATTTTACAACGGTCTCTATGGAACCGCTTCTATAAAAATCAGAATAAGCAGGCGGGAAATCTGTTCTTTCTTTCTCTTCCGCAATCGCACGCCACAGCCAAGCATTGACGGGATTTGACTTTTCCCCTAATGCAAAGGAAGGCATCCGCTTATTATCTACGGGAAACTCAATAGCGCAGGCATCGGAGTATTTCTCTATGGGCGAAAATTTAGAATCTTTTGCCTTATCTTCCCACGTCAATTTAATGAAAATTTCCTCATCAGTATAAATACTCGCAACTCGAAGGTCTTTCGTAGAACCTCCTCCGCGCGGCGCAACGAAATCCTGTTTCATCAATGGGATTGTAACCGACTCCGCGCGGCTCCATCGTTTGTCCAGGGGGTCAAATTTGGCATCTTTTACGTATTTTGCATTTATAACGACCTCTTTTGCCTGCACGTTTTTTGTTGCTAATAATAAAGCCCCGATAACGATATAACTTAATATCCGCTTCATCTTTCTCCGTCTAAAATTGTCTTTTCTGCCAAATCCGCCAATCCCTTATAAAATTTGGCTCTTGAATGTTCTCTAAGCAATGTCAGAAATTTAGGCAACGCCGGTTTTATGAACTCATTTAAAAAAGAATGAAATGCATCCTCTGTTATCTTTAATTTCTCTTCGTAGCCCTTTTCAAACGCATATAATTGTTTTAAACAAAGGTATGACAGGAATTCGAAGCAAATGGATAAATTATCCGGTTTTAAATTTTCTTGTACTTCCAATCCGAAAGCTCTGTAAAACCCCGCTATATTAGCCATTAATTTCGCTTGCATAAATATATCTTCCGAAAGATAGTATGTCATATCAAGAGGGCACAGAGGATCTGACCCAAAGAGCCTAACATGCTCGCCTTGAAGTCCTTCATCTTGGGGATAAAGAAATTCTGTCGATATCTCTTTATAAATAGAAGCGCGCTCCCTAAGTAACGCTATGTCTTGTGACATCGAGCTTTTCATCGTATGCTTGCCTTATTATAATCGGTTCTTTCACCGGGACCCTTACAACTTCAACCCCATTATTAAAACCAAATGCATATCCATCGCGGACATCAAATCTTTCCATAATCTTATCTGTTGAGCCAAATAATTTTATTAAACCGACGGTTTTCTCGTCGGGGCTTTTATATGACCTTATCGCCCCTTCAACCCCTGGTCCAAACATTTGTTTCAAATATTTTGTGTTGACATGGATGGGCGGAATATAATAGACATTTGGCTCCGTCCCAAACTGAGGAAATAAAGGAAGCGCCATCTTTTGAATGTGAACCAAGTAATCGATGGGATTATCTTCCTTTGTATTCTCAGGTTTGTTTATCCAACCGACAATCCTTATCTTCCCTATGCAATTCTCAACGCAACGAGTTTGTATACCCTTTTCAATTGCGGGATAACACGCAATGCATTTTTCGCTTCTTCCCGTTATCATGTTAAACATCGCTTTTTTATAAGGGCAACCTTTGACGCATTTTCGATAACCTCGGCACCTTTCCTGGTCTATTAAAACTATACCGTCTTCTTTCCTTTTGTATATCGCCTTCCTCGGGCAAGCGGCTAAACAGCCCGGATATGTACAGTGGTTGCAAATCCTGGCGAGATAAAACATCCAAACTTGATGTGGAAGTCCAAAATATGCACCATCTTTTATCTGTTCATTTACTTCATCTTCTCCTATATTCGGATGCGCCCAATCTCTATCTAAAGGGGTAATTCCTAATACCTCCTCGCCTTCTTCTGCTGCGCTGAAGATCGTTTGCCCGACGTACTTATCGCCTTCCCATTTTTGGGCCCCGAGTTTATCTAACAACTTTACATCCCAAGCAAGAGGATAGAATCCGTACGGCTTTGTTTCCACGTTATTCCAGAACATATATTCCTCACCCTTGCCGGATGTCCAGGTAGTCTTGCATGCCATTGTACATGTCTGACAAGCAATACATTTATTTATATCGAATACCCACGCAATCTGCTTTTTAGGACGGCTCTCCTCATATTTGTAAATCATCTCTGTCTTCAACTGCCAATTACGAACCTTTGCCATTACGCATATTCTCCTTTTAAATATTTCTTCATCGCTTCATTCTCATATCCCGCCCTGAATCCCAAAGAGGCAGGCCGCCATAAGGCGTGATCTATGCCGCCGTTTTCCGCCTTTGTAATTTTTATGAAACTCTCCTTCGGCGCTCCAACGGTACAATGGACATCGGGCTCGAAACCTTTGCCTATGAACTGTCCAAAATAACCTTTTCTTGCAAGCGAATCGGTCATAAGCGTCGGCCTAAGCCACGCCCTCGTTGTTGACTGATGGCTGCCGTATCTGAACATCGCCTGATAACCAGTTTGGGAATTTCTTGCAAGTTTATCTTTATTAGTCTCATGGCCTTTTACGCTCCCAAAAGTCGCCACGTACATATGAAACCATGACCTTGCAATTCCTTTTGGTATGCCCTTATAATATCTTGCTCTTAACATACATCTGGAGATTTTGTATTCTTCTGTTCCTTTCTTCCAGCCCCTATACGGCCTATCTTCAGGATTTGCGTCGATATAAACGTAATCGCCGTCCTCAACGCCTAAAGCTTTTGCATCCTCCGGATTTATATCGATATAACCCTCCCCCACCCAAGGCATTCTCTTATCATATCTATGAAAATCGCCGAACGGCCCGAAATATACAGATATAAGGTCTATATCGACGGGGGTTGTGTGCGCTCCATGACGGTATTTCGGTGTTATGTAAATATGCGTAAAGCCATCCTTTATCTTTGGATGGCTTGTCTTGGTCAATTCCTCCGGTTTTACGACGACGTTTCTTACCTGTCTTACCTCAACAGATTGGTCATCGGCTTTGAGACCATAATCCTCCGGCTGCTTCGGTTTTATTATTTCGGTATTCCCGCAAACAATCACATTGGGCTCATAAAATGTCGCATCAACCGGTTCTCTATGGACAGGAATATTTTCGCCGTACTCAATAAATTCATCCTCGTCCCTGTAAAATTCAAGCCTGCCTGTTTTTGTGTAGTGCGGTTGCGCCTCATTTGATTGCTCCCAGCCCATAATCTTAGGATAGGTCCTTGTCATAAGAAGGGCAGGAATTCCTTGTTTCGCATCCGCCTCAAGCTCCTCAATATTATATCCCTTCAAAGTTGTGGAGCCGTCTATTATCCTCTGCAGATAGACATCAACCTTATTTTCGTACACGAAACGCCAATAGTCCTCGAAATTCTTTATGCCCGTCTCTTCCGACAACGCCTTTGCAACGCCTGCCAACACTTCTATGTCGCCTTTAGAATCATTGAGCCTCTTTAAGGGTGTCCTTGGAAAAATCTGGAAGAATGGATTTGTAACCGCCGCGGTAAAATCGGGATATTTAAATTCTGCCCAAGAATCTACCGGAAACACAACATCCGCATATTCGCAAGAGGCCGTCCACCACCATTCATTGACTATAATGGCCTCTACTTTCGGTAGGGTATTTATCACAACGTCGTAATGCCATTTTAAATTTCCAATGATAGAATTTGAGTTCGCAAACCACAAGGTCTTCGTAGGCGTCGGGATGTGGCTCTTGCCCGTGAAAAGTTTGTTTCCGATACGTAATGGCCTATCCCCATAATTGAAATAATGGGCTGATTCCATCTTGTAGTAACTCTTTGTCCTCGGCGCCGTTGTCTTATCGAGCTCTATGTCGAATGGGTTCTCTGCGACGTATTTTGGAAGGCCGTTAAAATAAGCTCCCCTGTAATTGCCTGCGTAACTTCCGATATTTCCGCCGTGGAATCCTATGTTTCTCGTAAGGGCGCAGACTAAAAATATCGCCCTGTCTTTTAAGTCATTATTGAAGAAGTGATTGGGCCCCATTCCTACGGGTATAAGTGTCTTTTCTTTATTATTTGCAATCTCTCTAGCGAGATTTGTAATCGCATCTGGACTTACGTGGCAGATCTTCGAGGTTATCTCAGGCGTAAATTCTTTGCAGTGCTCCTTCATTAATTGAAAGACGGTAGCTACTTTTATCTTTTTGCCGTCAATAAGCGTTATCTCAAATTCGCCTTCGAGGACGAGGTTCTTCGCGTCGCCGACGTCATCCCTTGTGATGACCACCGCTTCGTTCTTTTGCTTATCCCAACCCGTAAAATCGCCCCATTCCTCTCTTAGTTTCTTAAAAGTTATCTGTTTTTGTTGTTTTATCGGAGGAGGAGGCGTTTCGCTTTCGCTTAAAAGCTGAAGATTCTGCAGTTCTTTTTGTTTATAACCCTTGATGAAATCCTGAGGCTTTAAAAATTTTAAATTATCAAGTCGAACGAGTATGGGTAGATCGGTAAATTTTTGGACATATTCCTCGTCATATAATTTTTCCTTTATAATTACATTGGCAAGAGAAAGCGCAAAAGCGGTATCGCTTCCGGGCCTGATTATAATTACCTCATCTGCTTTATTAGAGGTTGACTGATACTCGCATGCAACAGTCATTATTTTCGTGCCGCTCAATCTCGCCTCAGACAACCAATGTCCGTCAGGCATCTTCGTCGAAATCCAGTTCATCCCCCAACAAATTATAAGCTTTGCGTTCTCTGCAGTCGCTAAATCGAAATCTATCGTCTGATGCCCTGTTACCATTGTATGCCCTGGGGGCAAATCCGTATGCCAGGAATAATTGTCCCATCCCCTTGCACCGAGCGCATGGTCTTTGTCAACCTTTCTTATTTTTTCATCCAAAAGGGCCATCGAATTTGCGAACCTATAAAATCCGAAGAGCCTTGTAGCGCCCAAAAGCGGCATGCCGCCTCGAAATTTCAATACCTGAGTCCCGGCCCCTTTCATCGCCTCGAGCATCGCTTCATCGTAGCCCTGCGCTTTTAGAAATTCTTTCCCTTTATCGCCCGAGTAAGTCGTCGCTATATTAACCATGGCTTTAGCAACCAAAGTATATGCCTCATCGAATGAAACTTTAACCCATTTGTCCCTTCCTCTATTTAGATATTTTAAGGGCACTCTTCCATTCTTTTCTCTTGGCATACCCCCCTCAACCCATTCCTTAAAGCCCTTGCGCACGCTTGGGTATTTAACCCGGCGCGGCCCGTATATCTTCCTTATCATCACAAGGCCCTTCTGGCAACAGCGAGGATCCCACCTGTGAGATGCTTGATTTCCATAGATATCCTTTGCCTTACCGTATCCAAAGGTAGGGCCTAAATAAAGAATAACGCCGTTTTTAACGTAGGCCTTAAGGAGACAATTGTGGGTGTCGTTCGGAGCGCACAAAAATGTAAATGTGCTGTCGTAGGAATGCATATCTCTGTATATCTTCTCCCAATCGCGTTGGGGATAATATTCCAACGGATTATCGATTTCTGGGATAGGTTTTAGAAGCGCTAAAGCCTCTTTCTCGATTAATAATGCGCCTAATCCAATCCCTGAAATTTTTATAAACGCCCGACGAGAAAACTTTTTATTGAATAACTTATTATTCCATTTCATATATGCCTCTTATATTTTTTGTGCTTAATTTCTGACAGGCTAGAAAGCGGCGTCTTGTCTAAAATTTTGATGATTTTTTTCCAGCTTTTATCGCAAGGTTTATGTATCGGACAAAAACCCAACTCATTACACCAGCCTAAACCTAAAAAACAGTCCTCCCCATTTAATGGGCCAACGGCTGCCTCGATAATTTCTCGCAACGAAATCTCCTTTGGTCTCCTTGTTAAAGCGACTCCGCCATTGGGTCCTTTTTGAGAGACGACTAAATTAGAATGGACTAAATCCTGAAAGACCTTAGAAAGAAAATGCTTTGGAAGGTTTGTCTCTCTGGCGATCTCTTCAATGGTCACGGCTCTTCCTTGCGAAGAAGTTGCCAGATATATCATACTGCGAAGGGCATATTGACCGGGCTTTGAAAACTTCATAATAATTTATGATAAAAGGATATTTTTATCCTAATTTAACATATAATAAAAAATTTGTCAACCCCGCACCTTTGCAATATTCAAGCTTAAAAAACCCCTTATTCTACAAGTTGAATAAAACAAAGGTGCGGGGTCAAGTAAAATCTAACCTTCTCCGATAAATTTGTAGCCGATATTGCGGACTGTTTCAATAAACGTGTGCTTTCTATCTTCTATCTTGCTTCGAAGGCGCCTTATATGGACATCGACGGTGCGAGTGCCGCCGTAATAATCGTATCCCCAAATTTTATCGAGCAACTGGTCACGAGTAAAAACCCTATCCCTGTTGCTGGCGAGGAATTTAAGTAATTCGTATTCCTTATATGCCATTTCCACTTTCCTGCCGCTTAAGATTACTTCGTATTTTGCCACGTCTATAATTAGGTCTCCGACTTTAATTTGGTTTTTGGAATCGACCGGAATAATTTTCCTTATTATGTTCTTTAGGCGAACGGCTAACTCGTAGCCATCGAAGGGCTCGAATAAAAAATCGTCGACACCTTGGATGCCATCGAGGATTTCTGCGTTACCTTCGGGCAAAATCGCAATTATCGGCGTATCCTTCAAAAATCTATCCTTCCTAAATTTTCGAAAAATTGTCTGCCCGTCCAAATCTTTCGGCGAGGTAAAATCAAGGACGATTAAATCCGGATGCCTCTTAAGCGCTTCCTCAAATGCGGACTCTGATTCTTCGCAGGATGCGACTTGATGGTCTGCGTCCTTTAGCGCTTTTTTTGCGCGCTTAAGGTCGTCGTCTTCTATTCCTATAATTAAAATCAGGCTCATCTTTTTACCGCAATTACCGAAATTTCATTTTCACCTGCAAGCGAAATCGTTTCTGCCTTATCTATTATCAGGGTTTTGTCTGCTTCTATCGCAAGGCAAGCTGCTTTTACTTGCGACATCGAACGTATCGTCTCAGGCCCTATGACCGGGATATCGAATCTCATATCCTGATTCGGGCGGGCAACCTTAATAACCGTCGTCCCTTGACCGGCGAGCTTCCCGCCGCGTTTTATCATCTCATCGGTGCCCTCCATTCCCTCGACTGCAATGACCGCTTTGTCTTTTACCATTATCGAAAGCCCTATGTCAAGCGAAGCGACTTGCTTACAAATGCCAAAACCAAAATCGATATCTTCCATTTCGGATTGCGACGGCTTTGCCACAGTCAATGTCCCTTCCTTTGCCAAGTACTCCTCCAGAAATAGCGTCGAATCCAAAAGCTCAATTCCCGCTGAATTCAATCTCGAGCCTATCATAGACAAAAGCGTCTCATCTTTTTTATCGGAAACTTTGCTTAAAATCATTTTAATCTCTTCATCTAATTTTAACGGTTCTTTAAGGATCCGAGACTTGGTAATGCCTCCTACCATCACCGCTTTTTTTATATCTTCGCCTTTAAATATTTCAAATAACTTTTTTAACTCTCCTAATCGAATCCAATATAATTTATCGACGAGAAGTTTAAGCTCTTCCTTGGTTTCGCCTTCAACGGCGACAGCGATAACGCTAAGGCCCTTGGCTTTAGCGGCCTTCGCGAATAATAAGGGATATTCGCTCTTTCCGGCAATTAAACCTATCTTTTCCATAATATCAAAAAATTGAAACCACGAGATTCCACAGATTATCACGAGATTAAATCTTAACCTTATCTGTGTAAATCTTGTGTTAATCTTGTGGTTTATGTTTTTTTCAATCTACCTTGATATTCCCCGTTTGGAAGTGCTTACAAACTCTATCAAAT
>CAZXJX010000026.1:0-11628 GCA_964641235.1 uncultured Planctomycetia bacterium | reverse complement strand
TAGACGGCTTCCTTCGCCGCAAACCTTGCCGCAAGATGCTGTTCCGGCGCGCCCTTGGTCTTACAATAAGCGAGTTCTCGTTTCGTAAAAATTTTATTTAAGAATCTCCCGCCCCATTTCTTAACGGCGGATCTGATCCGCGTTACCTCTACTATATCCACGCCAAATCCTTCTATCATTTTATTAACGCCAACATCTCCTTTACCGCTCTGTCCAGGCCGACAAATACCGCCCGGGAAATTATCGAATGCCCGATGTTCAGTTCTTCGATCCCGTAAATCTTTGCCACATCGACTACGTTATTATAATTTAATCCGTGCCCGGCGTTGACCCTTAAGCCCAAATCGTTCGCATATTTTGTTGAATCCATCAATTCCTTTAATTCCGCTTTTTTGTTTCGTTCGTCTTTGGCATTTGCGTATTCGCCTGTATGAAGTTCTATAAATTCCGCGCCCAGTTCCTTAGCGGCTTCGATTTGTCTTTTATTTGGGTCGACAAATAGACTGACGATAACCCGCCGCTTTCTTAATCTCTCGATTACGCTCGCTATCATCCTTTTGTTTTTCGTGCAATCCAAACCGCCTTCGGTCGTCAGTTCTTTTCGCCTTTCGGGGACTAACGTCGCTTCATCGGGTTCTACATCGAGCGCTATCTTAACGACATCTTTCGCGATTGACATCTCTAAATTCAATCGGGTCCTAACCGTCTTCCTTAATATATATAAATCTCTCTCTATTATATGTCTCCTGTCTTCGCGCAGATGGCAAACGATGGAATCGCACCCTGCCGTTTCAGCGATCTTCGCTGCCAGAACAGGGTCCGGCTCAACGCCCCCTCTTGCTTGCCTTAAAGTTGCGACGTGGTCGACATTAATACCTAATTTGGGCATTCTCTTTTATTGAAGTTGCTGGGATTTCTCGATGGGAATGGTAATATCGACGATTCCGCCCGCGCCGTAAAATCTGATGCCTTTAATCGATTCGAGCGGCACCGTTACGTTATAAGTCTTGCTCTGACCTGAGATATCAATCGGCACCGTCTTTAAAGAAGCTAATTTATCGACGATTCGTTTCGGGCCGATAATAAACGTCGCATCGGGTTTTATTGCTATTCTATCCGTACGAAGTATGTAGTTCTCGGCGGGCTGGCCTTTGATAATAGGCGTAATCTGAACTTGCTTAATCACATTTCCTGCGGCATAGCCGATCCAGAAAGGAAGTCTCTCTTCTCCAGAAGCGCGTTTTAATTCATCGGCAACGTAAAACCAGGTAATGACTGCTAATGCCAAAGAAATCGCTTTGAGCCAAAAATTTTTTAATAACCAATTTCTCATGTCTTCTTTTTACCGAAAATATTAGCGAAGAATTTTGCCCTCGACTGCTTTTCTTTCTTGGGCCTATACAAAAGCGCCCGAAGATGATTTATAAGCCTCTCCCTGTCTAAATCACGGGTTAACTTTCCGGCATTCGCAATCGAAACCGCTCCCGTTTCTTCAGAGACTACCACACATACCGCATCGGTCTCTTCGGTCAATCCTATTGCTGCTCTATGCCTGGTGCCTAGCAGTTTGCTTACGTCGGGATTTTGCGTAAGCGGAAAAAGGCAGCCGGCCGCAATTATCCTGTCGCCATGAACGATAACGCCGCCGTCGTGCAACGGCGTATTCGGCATAAATATAGTATTTAAAAGTTCGCTGGTTATATTGCTGTCGATGGCAACTCCGCTTTCCGTATACGGCTCTAAGTTCACTTCTCTTTGTATGGCCAAAATCGCGCCTATCTTCTTCTTGGAAAGCATCGAAGCGGATTTTGCTATCTCCTCTATGACCCTCTCTTCGGTTATGATACTACCGAAGACCTTCTCCCGGCCGATCCTCGCCAGGCCGCTTCGCAACTCAGGCTGAAAAACAATAAAAAATACGATTACGGAAAGCGCAAATAATTGTTTAAAGATCCAATTTATAACGTCGAAGCCTAATTTCTGCGTTAAGAAAAATATTATTACGATTATTACAATTCCGCGAAGCACCTGAACCGCGCGAGTGCCCTTAATAAATACGAGCAGTTTATAAATTATAAACCACAGGACCGCCATCTCTATAAGCGGTTTCCAAATAGTGAATATAATCTCTTTTAAATTTTCTATCTGAACTTGGCCTAACATTTTAAAATAGCGTCGGTCAAACGCGCAACCTGTCCCATCTGGCGGACATCGTGAACCCTTAAAATATTCGCCCCATTATGAACCGCAAGGGCAACGGATGCCGAGGTCCCGAATAATCTTTCGTCCACATCAACGCCCAAAATTTTTCCTATAAATGATTTCCTCGACGGGCCGATCAAAATCGGGTAACCTAATGATTTGAATTCGCGCAGCCTCTTTAAAATCTTCAAATTATGCTCAACGGTTTTGCCGAATCCGATGCCGGGATCGATCACTATCTTATCGTCCGGAATCCCCGCATCTTTAGCGATACTTATGCTCTCTCGTAAGCTATTCATTATTTCACAAATCAGCGACTTATATTCGGGCTTCTTTTGCATCGTCCGCACAGTGCCCTTTATATGCATAAGAACAATCGCCGCGTTATATCTCTTTGCCAACTTCGCCAATTTGGGTTCTTTCTTAAGCCCGGTTATATCATTTACGATGACAGCCCCGCAATCAAGCGCTTTTTGAGCGACTTCTAACTTTGAAGTATCTATCGAAATAGGAATTTTAAGCCGCTTCGCCAAAATTTTGATTATCGGGATTACGCGGCCGCATTCCTGATTAGCCGAAACTGCCCTTGCGCCGGGACGGGTCGATTCACCGCCGATATCGATTATATCCGCCCCTTGTGCTTCCATCTCAAACGCGCGTTCCGCGGCTCTATCTTTATTTAAGTAAAGCCCTCCGTCTGAGAAAGAGTCGGGCGTCGTATTCAATATCCCCATTATATGCGTGTGTTCGCTCAAATTCAATTTATATTTACCCGCGCTTAAAACGAAACTGTCTTTATCGTAATTAACCTCTAGCGAACGTAGCCTTCTTCCCAGTTCAGGAAGGCACAATGGCTGTTCGGCCAATTTGTCGCACAACTCATTTATCTGCGCCTGCGTTGCAATTATTATGCCTTCGGAATTCCGAGGCCTGTTTACAAACGCATCCCAGGGGGCGGCGCAGTCGCCGCCGACTGAAAGCATCTCTTGCTTTAGGATATTAAGTGAAATTGAATCTATCCCCTTTACCTTAATTATCCTTAAAATCCCCTTGGGCGCCATAATTTCGATTCCGCCGGGGTGAACTTTCAAAGAACGCAATTCATCTGCAACTTCATCTATCTTTTTAAGTTCCAGCACTTGCAGGTTCATCGGGAAAACCTAAAAGCTGTTTTATCTCTTTTACGTCCAATACTTCTTTTTCAAGCAATGTTTCGGAAAGCCTCTTTAATTTATCCTTATTCTGGGCTAACGTTTCCTTCGCGCGAGCGTAACATTCGTCCACTATTCGTTTCACCTCTTGGTCTATAATTAAAGCGGTTTGGTCGCTGTAATTTCTTTCTTCCAAAATGTCCCTTCCTAAAAAAATCTGTTCCTGTCTCTTACCGAGAGTGATATGCCCTAATTTATCGCTCATTCCGAATTCGGTTACCATACGGCGCGCCAGTTCCGTAGCCCTTTCCAGATCGTTCTGTGCCCCCGTCGTGATTTCATTAAATATCAATTCTTCCGACGCCCTTCCTCCCAAACTTACCGTAATTTCGGTAAATAGCTCCCCCCTCGTCCTATAATACCTGTCTTCCGCGGGAGCTGTAAGGGTATATCCGCCTGCCATTCCTCTCGGCAAGATTGTTACTTTGTGTAAAGCCTCGGCGCCGGGAATAAGTAAAGTAATAAGGGCGTGTCCCGATTCATGGTAGGCGGTTAATTCTTTTTCGCGAGTCGTTATTACGCGGCTCTTCTTCGCGGGCCCCGCAATCACGCGCTCTATCGATTCTTCCAATTCGTCCATCATAACGAACTCTTTGTTTCTTCTGGCGGCTAACAATGCCGCCTCATTTACCAAATTCGCCAAATCCGCACCCGAAAAACCAACAGTGCGCCGGGCGAGCAATTTCAAATCCACATCCGGCGCTAATTTAACATTCCTTATATGGACCTTAAAAATCGCTTCCCTGCCGACGATATCGGGCCTGCTTACGACTATAATTCTATCGAATCTGCCGGGGCGCAATAACGCGGGGTCTAAAACATCGGGCCTATTGGTTGCCGCAATCAATATGACACCTTCCTGCGTGTTAAAGCCGTCCATCTCGACCAAAAGCGCATTTAAGGTTTGCTCCCGTTCGTCGTGCCCGCCGCCTATGCCTGCGAAACGCTGTCTGCCCACCGCATCTATCTCATCGACGAATATGATAGAACCTTTACCGCCTAATTTTGCCGCCCGTTTTGCCTGGTCAAATAGATCGCGTACCCTCGATGCTCCGACGCCCACGAACATCTCCACAAAATCAGAGCCGCTTATCGAGAAGAAAGGCACTCCTGCCTCGCCGGCCACTGCTTTCGCCAATAGTGTTTTACCCGTTCCCGGAGGGCCGATCAATAAAACACCTTTCGGCATTTTTCCGCCTAAGCGCTGGAATCTCCTGGGGTCCTTTAAGAATTCGATTACTTCTTGTAATTCCTCCTTGGCTTCGTCAACCCCGGCAACATCGTTAAATGTAATCCGTAATTGTTCGCCGAGAACTTGTCTCGCTCGGCTCTTTCCGAACGATAAAAGCCTCCCTCCGCCGGCCTGCGCTCCGCGGTATATGACGAACCAAAAGAGAAGGACGAATATAAGCGGCGGCAGAAATAAAGAAATTATATTCCCCCAAAATGTTCGCGGAACCTTAATTTTAAACTCAGGGACGTTTTCTCTTAAAATTCTTATCATATCGGGGTCGTTTTCGGGAACGTTAACTAAGTAACGGCTCCCGTCGGCAAGCTGCCCCTCCACGATATTTTCTACCTTCTCCGCTGACTTTATCTTATGTTCAACCTTATTCTGGCTTACATAATTATAGAATGCGCTATAAGTCAATTCTTTCGGCGCAGGGCCCGCCGGCGGAACTCCAAACCGCAAGAAATATACCAACCCTGCGATAAAGATGAGCCAAAATATAATGCTGCGTATCGGCTTTTGCATCTGATTATTCTGTTTTTTCTTCTTCCCTTCGTTCGCCATATTAATTCCTTTTTCTGTAAAACTAAATTATATCAAAAAAAATCTCTAAATAGCAAGCAAATTAGGGGGACGTTACAGTTAGGGACACTCCACTTTAGCTGAACTGTCCCCGAATGGAACGTCCCCGATTGCTTGAGAGCTGAAGGATTTTTTTTGTGTCTTTAGTTATTTTTACGTCCTCGGATAGGCGCAATCCGCATACCCAAATTATTTTTCCGCCGGACACTATTAAGGGAATCGAACCGCGTCTATTACGTCGGATTTTTTCGTCAACGAAAAAATCCTGCAGTTTCTTCTCTCCCGACATACCCAGCGGCTTGAACCTGTCGCCTTCCTGCCATGTCCTTAGATATAAAGGAAGCTTTACTTTACCGTAATCAAGATATTCCAGATGCCTGGATTTCTTGAACTTCGACTTGCCTTTAATAAATTTAGCGTCGAATGATAAGTTTAATTCGGGAATAAAGGTTCTGCCGGGGACGGACAATTCCCTATATATTCTTAATTTTGATATTTTAACATCCTTTAATCTATGAAATATAAGGGTTCCCCTTATCCTCGTCACCCTAATTTTATCGGGCAAGTCTAAGGAGCCCTTCCTAGACTTAATTAAATCTTCGAGCTTTTCGATAAGAGAATAATCTATACTACGCAAATTTCCTTTCGATGCCTCAATTGCCTTGCGCAAAATCTGCCTTCGTAGCCCATTCGGTCTTGATATTAAATTGCGTAATTTAATATCGACCGAATCACGCCTTACTTTAGCGCAACTTTTAAATGCCTTGTCTACGATGGCGGCTAAAACTTCGTAATCGTATAAAAAATTTTGCGCATCTCTCGCGAGAACTCCCTTTATGTTCGGATTAAACTTCTCCAAATACGGAATCAGTTCATGCCTTATCCTATTTCTTAAAAACTTTGGCATAAGGTTTGTGCTATCTTGCCTTGCTTTAATCTTTAAGCCGCGCAAATACGCTTCGATATCTTTCCTCCAAACTTCGATCAACGGCCTGATTATGAATTTCCCGTTTAACCTTCTCTTGGGAGGGATTCCGCGCAAGCCGCTTAAGCCTGCGCCGCGAATCAGCCGCATAAGAACGGTCTCGGCCTGGTCATCCAGAGTATGGCCCAAAGCAATCTTATCAGCATTTATATCTTTCGCTATGTTAAATAAAAATTCATAGCGCATCTCTCGCGCTGCCTCTTCTAAAGAAAGCCCTCTGTCCTTAGCATATTCCGGCACTTTGGCTTTACCGAGGCAAAACGGCAATTTCAGCCTATTTGCCAAATTCAATACGTAATCGTAATCCTTTTTAACCTCTGCTTTGCCGCGGAGCATATGGTCTAAGTGGGCGATGTGCAATTTAAGATTATATTCGCGCCTTAAGTCATAAAGCGCCGAGAGAAGCGCCGTAGAATCCGGCCCTCCCGAAAGAGCAACAACAACTTTATCTCCTCTTTCGAGCAATCTAAATTTTTCGATTGTCTTTTTAACTTTCTCTACGAATTTCAACCTTATAATCGCCCCGCCCGCATTATCGATTAATAACTTATAATAAAATGGTGGCGGCGACCCGATTCGAACGGGTGACATAGCGGGTATGAGCCGCTCGCTCTAACCAACTGAGCTACGCCGCCATTAAAATCTTAGCGCCTCATTCATACTCCCTGTGCGATAGCCTTCCAAATCGACCGTCACATACTTAAAGCCGATTTTATTAAACTTTTTAGTTATCTGCGCCCGCAAGCCATCCACAAAAAATTTATAAATCTCATCGGGCGCAACTTCAATTCTCGCAATATTCCCGTGACGGCGAACGCGGACCTGGCGGAACTCAAATTTATCCCGCAAAATCTGTTCCGCTAAATCGATTTGGTTAAGTTTTTCTTTAGTGATCGTTTCGTAATAAGATATCCGCGAAGCAAGGCAGGCATAAGCAGGCTTATTCCACGTAGGCAGATTCAATCTTTTTGATAATATCCTGATATCTTCTTTAGTTAACCGCGATTGCCTTAAGGGGCTTCTTATTCCTCTTTCTTGCGCCGCGCGCCTGCCCGGCCTAAAATCTTTTAAGTCATCGTAATTCGATGCATCCGCGACGCATTCTATACCCTCATCCTTCGCGATCTTCTTTATCTTATCGAAGAGCTCGCCTTTGCAGTAATAGCATCTATCGGGCGGATTCGCTTTAAAATTCGCATCTCTTAACTCCGCAGTCTTAATTATAATATGCCTTACTCCTATTAATTTGGCAAGTTTTTTCGCATCTTTTAACTCGCTGTTGGGATATGTTTCAGAGACGGCAGTCAGGGCCAAAACATTTTCTCGGCCAAGAATATCGTAAGCGACTTTGACTAAAAACGTAGAATCAACTCCTCCGGAGAATGCAATTGCTACCGATTCCATTTTTTTTAAAATATTTTTTAACTTTTCGAATTTCGAATTTTGAATTTTGAATTTTTGTTTTAGCTTATCCATCCGCCGCCTAATACCTTCTCGTCTTCATAAAAAACAACCGCCTGCCCCGGCGTAATTGCGTGCTGCGGTTCATCAAATATCACTTTAACTTTTCCCTCGGAAAGCGAAATGATTTGACAGTTCGCTTTCTTATGATTATACCTGATCTGCGCTTGTGCCCGAATAGACCCGTCGATACCAGTAATAGCCATAAACGAAACGTTTGAAGCAAATAAGTCTTTTCCTTTTACATCCTCTTCATCACCGACCATAATAGAATTTTTTTCGGCATCGATTTGTATCACGTATAACGGCCTGCCCGCCGCAATACCTAATCCCTTCCTCTGTCCTACCGTATAAAATGCCACGCCCTTGTGCTCTCCCAAATCCTTTCCCTTTGCGTCGACTATTTTCCCCGGCGATATGCCGCTAATCTTATCTTTTATAAAATCTCTGTAGTCGCCGTCCAAAACGAAGCATATTTCTTGGCTTTCAGGTTTTTCAGACACTTTTAAATCGTTCGTTCGCGCAATTTGCCTTACCTCTGACTTAGCATATTCGCCTAACGGCAACAGGGTATTTCGAAGCTGCTCTTGACTTAGATTGAATAAAACATAGGATTGGTCTTTTGTCTTATCCTTTCCACCTTTAATAAAATAGCGGCCGCTTTTTGAATCGTAATCGAGCGAGGCATAATGACCGGTGGCGACACAATCAGCGCCTAAACTTTTCGCCTTCGCCAATAAAGAGCCGAATTTTATCTTCTGATTGCACGCTATGCAGGGATTCGGAGTCCGTCCCTTTGAATATTCGGCGCAAAAATAATCTATCACATCTCGGCTAAAATCATCTTCCACGTTTAGCACATAATACGCAATACCAAGTTGATTCGCCACTGCCCTGGCATCCTCGATAGACTCCAACGAACAGCAGCTCTTATTACCGTGTAAGCCGCATAATTCCTTCGGCCACAAACGCATAGTAATCCCTATCACATCGTAACCCCCTTGCTTCAGCAAGAGGGCCGCAACCGACGAATCCACGCCGCCGCTCATAGCGACAACTACTTTCCTCACCTATTCACTTCCTCATAAGCGACTTCCGCAACCACTCCCAATTTATTTAAATCCTGAACAATTTCATCGATGGTCCTTGTGTCCTCGATCGAAAACTGAGATTTATCGTACTCGAGCTCAGGCGCGGTATATCCACCCGGGCTCGTCCGTGAACCCGCGGACATTTGCGTAATGCCTATCCTTGCCGTTTCGTCTCGCAGATCTTTTGCTTCGCGGGTCGAAAGCGCAATTTCAACCGTCGGCAATGCAAGGCGCAAAATCGCTACTATCTTCTTTAATTCCCCGTCCGAAACCGGATAAGGCGCCTGAGTTAAAACCGCTCCTAAAGCCGGGCGTAACCGAGGAACAGAGATGTTATACGGATATACCCCGAATTTCTTTTTCAAATCATCGATATGATCCAATAGGGCTAATACCTCAAATTTATAATCGTAAAGCCCGAATAAAACCCCCATTCCTATATGCCTAATCCCGGAAGAAAGGGCCCGCTCCATAGTCGAAATTCGCCAATCGTAATCGGCCTTTTTTACCTTCGGGTGCAATTTCTTGTATTGGACAGGAGAATATGTTTCCTGAAAAGATTGATATGCCCAAACCTTAGACTTGCTTAAAATCTTAAAATCTTCTTCGGAAAGCGGCGCCATATTAACGCTTATCGTCTTAAGGGCGGCCTTTTCGTAAATCGCATCTATTATTTCGGCAACCCTCTTTGCGCTTGCCTCTTTCGGGTTCTCTGCCGAAACCAATACAACGCGCTTGTGTCCCTGCTTGCTTAAGACCTCCGCCTCTGTTAGGATCTCATCTAAGCTTAATGTCCTTCTTTTCAGTAACTTATTATCGACCCTGAAACCGCAATAAAGACAATTATTGACGCATTCGTTCGTCAAGTAAAGGGGCGCAAAAATAGAAATCTTATTCCCAAAAAGTTTCTCTTTCGCCTCGCCCGCCGTTTTAAATAACTCGGATAAAGTTGCTTCGTCCTCCACAGACAACAATTGAGCGACCTCGTTCCGGGATAGCCCGTTTAAATCTCGTGCCTTGTTTAAAGTTCCGTTTACTTCCATAATCTTCGTATGTTCTTTAAATTAATCAAAATTATAATTACCAACAAACCCATCGCCATAAAACCTGCAAAAAGATAATTCAGCCGTCTCGACTTTGCCTCCAATTTATACTCCTTCAGGAAAAAATCAGAAGGATAAAAAGCCCACTTGGCAGTATCTATTTTGACGCCGCTCGAATTCGAAGCTATAACCCTGCCCGGCATAACTACCGTGACGCTGAACGGATAATTTACGAATATCGGCATGCCATAAACCCCGAAGGCATCTTCATAATTTCTTTTTGACAATCCGTCCCAACGTGACTGCAGTTCTTCCGCTATCTTTTTATGGACCTCTTTTAATTTATTGTCCAACCCTTTGTAATCTATTTTAACCCCGCGGGTTTTCGTAATGTGGTCATCGACTAAAGCGATAAATCCGCCTTCGCCAAATTTTTCGCCCAATTCATCCAATTTCTCCTTCACTTCTTCGTTTTCATCTTTAAAAATTTTAAATCCATATTTCAAAAATTCTTTCAAGATATAATCATAATAAGGGCGATATATATCGTCTAAGTAAATTCTGATTTTATCTTTCGCGATTAACCCGGGCAAACCGGCCTGAAGTAATTCGGACACTTTATCCAACGCATAATCATATTCTCTCTCGCAAAATTCCCTAATTTCTTTTTCGTTCGCCGAATCGATGAAGGTCTCCGTATACTCATACGTATTAAACATAAATCCTTTTTTAATTTTAAGTTCATACCTATTGCCCGACAGGTTATTTGGATTGAGGCCCCTTCTCGCATAATCCGGCGTTAACTTGTTCAAATCCTCAAAAGCGCTTTTTGTTTCGTAAATATTATTCTTTCGCTCGACCTTGCTCCAGGACGGCGTATATCTTTCTATTTTCCAGTTTCCGCCATCAGGCAAAATATATCTGTTCAGAAGTTCCTCTTTCTCGCTTTCTTCATCGGCCGAATAAGTGGTTATCCTAAAACCTGAGCCGTCGGGATTTATCTTTGCAAAAGCGGTAAATTTAAGCTCGCAACCGCTCAAGAAAAAAATAAGAAAGGCTAAAAATAAGCAGAATGAAATCCTCTTCAACTTTGTTCCCTCAAATATCTATCCATCGCGGCGGCGGCCTTCTTACCCGCCCCCATAGCTGCAATGACAGTGCCTTCCCCTGTCGTAATATCACCGCCTGCGAAAACGCCTTTTATGGAGGTCATACAATTCTCGTCTATTTTAAGCTCTCCGCCCTCATGCACCTCAAAACCTTTGGTTGTGCGGGCAATTAAAGGATTGGGGCCCTGGCCGATTGCTATGACAACCGTATCGACCGGCATCGTATATTCCGAACCTTTAATCGGAATAGGCCGTCTTCTGCCGTCTTTATCCGGTTCGCCTAATTCCATCTTTATAGACGTCATATTTTTTACTTCGCCTTTTTCATCGCCTTCGATTTTCAGGGGCGCTGTCAAAAATCTAAATTCGATGCCTTCGTCTTTCGCATTGTTGACTTCGACACGACGCGCCGGGACTTCCTTTTCGCTCCTTCTATAAACTATCATCGCCTCTTTTGCGCCGAGCCTTTTTGCGACCCGCACACAATCCATCGCCGTATCGCCTGCGCCGACTACCGCTACACGTTCTCCGATTTTTACCGGAGTCTTGTATTTCGGGAATTCGTACGCGTGCATCAGGTTGACCCGCGTTAAAAACTCATTTGCAGAATAAACGTTGTTTATGTTTTCGCCGGGAATTCCCAAGAAATACGGAAGGCCTGCGCCGGTCCCTAAAAATATCGCTTTATGTCCATCTTCGAATAAATCTTGTAT
>CAZXJX010000025.1:0-11869 GCA_964641235.1 uncultured Planctomycetia bacterium | reverse complement strand
TTGATGACGCCCGTGCTTCTGTCAAGTTGCGCAACGACATATAATCCCGCTACCGGCAAAGAAGAGTTTATTATGATGGGGACGCAGGAAGAGGTCGCCATAGGCCGGCAGGTTGCGGGACAGATAGAACGTCGTTTCAAATTATCCGATGACCCCGCGCAGATTGAGCGCGTCGAAAAGATGGGCGGCAGAATCGCTGCGGTTTGCGATAGGCGGGATTTAGAGTACCATTTTAAGGTTATAAAAAATAAAGATATAAATGCGTTGTCGACTCCAGGCGGGTACGTTTATGTAAATACGGGGCTGTTGGACAAAGCCAATGACGATGAGTTAACGGCGGTAATCGCCCATGAGGTAGGCCACGTTGCGGCGAGGCACGCGGTTAAGGCGATGCAAGCCGATATGGCTTATTCCGTAGTTGCGGGCCTTGTATTTTCAAGGGTAGGTTCAAGAGAGGTTCAGAGGGGCGCCAATATCGCAATGAATTTAATTATGCTCGGCTATTCGAGGGAAGATGAATTCGAGGCGGATAAGTTGGGCGTTAAATATTCTTATTATGCAGGGTTTGATCCCAACGGGATGATTACGTTTTTGGAGAAATTGCAGCAAGAGGAAAAAGAACATCCCTGGGACAAAAGCTTTGTTTATTTAAGAAGCCACCCGCTTTATTCCGACAGGATCTCAAAGGCAAGAGCTGAGGTCGCGTTTTTAAAATACGTTGCGCCACAGCCCCCGCCCCAACCCGCCGAGAAGACCAAAATCTGCCCAAAATGTGGTACCGCGTATGAGGAGTGGTTTAAATTCTGTGTCAAAGACGGCGCTGAATTATAAAATAGGGACACATCCTATTTTTCGTATTCATAAATGGGATGTGTCCCTATTTTTCCTATTCTTTATTTGCTATTCTATCGGTACCGTCGCCGACGAAATCGATTATGCCGTGGCGAGGCAGAAGATGGTTCAGGAACAACTTGTTGCCCGAGGAATAAAAGATAAAAGAGTCCTCGATGTGATGGGTTGGGTCGAAAGGCACAGGTTCGTTCCGGAAAAGATCAAAGAGTATGCTTATGAGGATACGCCCCTTTCGATAGGCAAAGGACAGACTATTTCGCAGCCGTATATAGTCGCATTGATGACCGAACTTTTAGAATTAAAAGGGGACGAAAAGATTTTGGAGATCGGCACAGGCTCGGGTTATCAAGCGGCGATTTTAGCTGAATTGACAAAGGAAGTCTATACGGTTGAGATAATAGAAAGTTTAGGTAAAGAAGCGGAAGAACGTTTAAAAGAGCTCGGCTACTCCAATATTAAGGTGAAGATAGGCGATGGTTTTTACGGCTGGCAGGCATATGCCCCGTTTGATGCTATAATGGTAACCGCAGCGGCCGACGCTCTCCCGCAGCCATTGATAGATCAAATTAAAGTAGGCGGCAGGTTGGTAATCCCTATCGGCGATGAGGGCGGGCAGAAGCTGCTTTTGATTCAAAAACAGCCGGGCGGCAAACTCAAAAAAAATGAAATCACAGGGGTCTTATTCGTGCCGTTAGTCGGCGAACATCCCAACGTTGAAACAAAAAAAGAATCTAAATCAAAGGAAGAACAAGCAGAGAATAAAAAGTGGGTGCCCAGCGAGAATAAGAAATGGAAAAGGAAGCAACAGTGAGAATACATATTTTGATTTTCGTTTCATTTTTAATTTTACTCTTAACCTCTGACGCCTATGCGCAGAATAATGTTTTGACTTCGAGCAAAGAAGAGACGCTGAGCAAGGCCAGGTTAGAAGAACGCGAGGGAATTGTCGTCCTTCATCTTTCCGGGACGCCGTACGAGATGGGATATCAGCACGGCGCGATGTTTAAAGGTCGGATAAAAGAAATTTTTTCCGATTATTTTTTAACAATTCCCAATTTAAAGTATTTTCGGTCTCGGGCAGAAGCTTTAGGCGGATTTATTACAAAAGATTATAGAGAGGAATTGAGGGGGTTAGCGGAGGGCTCAGGCTTAAGTTATTCAGACGTTTTATTAATGCATACATTTTTGGATGCCGCATCGTTATCGAAGCTTAAAATGGAGACGCAATTCAGAGATTTTTTAAAGGAACGCCGCGCAGTATTCTTTTATAAACCCGAAAGAGGCAATTCTTTTGTCGCCATCGGTTCTCCCGGCATAATCGGGACGTTAACCGGCATGAATGAAAAAGGCGTAACGGTGGATGAAAGAGGACCCGGGAAAACGCAAGTTTCTGCCAATGGGGTTCCGGTTTTGTTTTTATTACGCCAAGCGCTTCAATATTCCGATTCCCTATACGATGCCGTAAGAATTATTTCTTCTTCTCGCAGGGCTATAATGGACACCGTTATCATCGGCGATACGAGGATAAATCAAGGATGCGTTACGGAGTTTAATACGAAAAATTATGCCGTTAGATTTCAAGAGCCGGTGATTTCCGAGTCCGTAAGTTCTTTTCTCAAACTCAAAGACGAATTTGGGATTTCCGTGACAACTGAGAAGTCCCTCGATCCTTTCGAATTCTATAATTATGAAAAAAAATCCTTTCCCTATAAGTTGGAGCTGGTAGAAAAGACGAGCGGATACGAGCATTACGCGTTTAATTATCCGTCGGTCGTCGAAACCGATTATCCCGAGGATATAGTATATTTGGATTTCTACGAGCCGAGGGGTCAGGACACATATCCTGCCGTGATATTCTTAAGCCATATGGCGGGGGGAGTGCCTCAGATCGAAGGTGCCTTCTGCCGAGAGCTGGCGTCAAACGGCATAGCAGCGCTTTTAGTTCAGACCGCCTATCAGAAAAACTATAGATTCAGTCGCGTATGGCTTAAGGAGGAAATCAAGAAAGAAGGGACTAACGAGATAGTTCAGTTGCTGCGTCAACTTATTATCGAGGCGCGAAGAGGCATTGATTGGTTAGAGGGCCTGCCAAAAATTGAGAAGGACAGAATCGGCATAATGGGGATAAGTTTGGGCGCAGTTGTTGTCCCGGTTGTCGCCGGCGTGGACGATAGAGTAAAAGCGATGACGATAATTTTAGGAGGAGGCGACATAGGAGAGATAATTTGGTGCAGCCAGACGACCAAATTATACAAGAAACGACTGATGGAGGAAGGCATAAAGTCGGCATTGGAGTTAGAGAGGAAATGGTGGATGCTGGACCCTTTAACGTTCGCCTTTAAAGCGAAGACGAAATCCACCATGATGATAAACGCGCGTTTCGATTTAGATATTCCGAAGGATTCCACGCGCAAATTATGGCAGGCATTGGAAAAGCCGAAATTAATTTGGATACCTACGGGGCATTATACGTCTATCTTTACCATCGGCTACGCGAAGATTAAGACCATCCAGCATTTTTACGCGAATTTGGTCGATAAGAAAAAGGCGCAGAAACTCGGCGTCGATTATACTCCGGGCACGCCGTTCGATAAATTCCGTTTTAGCCTTGATGATATTTTTGGAGATAAGACGAAATTTAATGTTTCCGGAAGGTTCTCCGAAGGCGTGAAAAGATTGAAATTCGGCATTATCATAAAAGATTTATTTAACACGCCGTATTTTGGCGGCAGCGAGATTAGCGGAAGAAGGGAGAAAGACGAGCGGTATAAATTAGAGGGGGCAGGCGGCGCATTACTCTTAGGCCGTCAATTAAGCGAACACACCCGCGGCTATTTAAAATATTCATATGAAACAGTCAAGGTCTTTGATGTTCAAACGATTGCCCCTTCGGATTTTCATCGCCATATAGGCAGAAAGGCGCTTACGATATTCTCCCTGAATTTAGAGAGGAATACCCTTGATGATTCGCTATATCCCGTCGACGGCTCTTACCGCGCGTTGTCTGCCGAAGTTTCATCGCGAAAGTTGGGAGGAGACTTTAATTTTACCAGAGTCATCGGGGAAGCGAGTTGGTACCTTACAATGGGGTATCCTAAAATAACCTTCGTCTTTAGGGTGAAGGGAGGCTGGATCGGCGAATTTAGCGGCTCGGATGATGTTCCGTTTTTTGAGAGGTTTTATGTCGGCGGCTCAAATACTGTAAGGGGTTATAGGTCGAGGCTGATAGGCCCGAAGGATCCGAGGGGATTGCCGTTATGGGGCGAGATTATGGCGATTGCAAATACGGAGGCGCGGTTTCCGATTTATAAAGGATTAAACGGCGCCGTATTTTTCGATACGGGTTCTACGTGGGATAAATTCAGCAAGATTGATTTGTCGAGCGATTTTAAGAGTTCCTTCGGCGCAGGTTTAAGATATAGGACGAAGTGGGGGGTTTTACGTATGGATTATGGATACCCCTTAGACCGCGACCCGGGCGCGCCGAAAGGTAAATTTCATTTTACATTAGGACTTCCGTTTTAACGATGACTTACTTCGAGGATTTTAAAAAATACCCGATTGTCTACGGCATTACGGCGCGAGGTCAGAACAGAGATGATTTTCTAAAAGAGATAGGAATTGTTAATTCGCGTTCGGCATATTTAGAGCAGGTGCACGGGGCAAAAATTTTAAAAGTGGATTCTAAAACAGATTTATCCGCTCCGCTTCGGGAATGTGACGGTGCCGTAACGAATGTAAACGGCATTGCGTTAATTGTTTTAACTGCGGACTGCCTTCCGATATTTTTGTATGACCCGATAAAAGGCGCAGTCGGAATTGCCCATGCCGGCTGGCGCAGCACATCCGAAGGCATAACGAAGAATATCGTCGATGCAATGAAATCGAATTTTAAATCCGATGCATCCAGCATCGTCGTCGGTTTAGGGCCATCGATAAGACAGTGTTGCTATGAAGTGAAAAGCGAATTTTTGGAGCGATTTGCGAATTCCGTTTCCAAGAGGGCGCATAGATTCTATTTCGATTTAGCCGGCGAGAACGTCGGGCAGCTTTTATCGATGGGCGTAAGTTCGAAAAATATATTCGATTGCGAGATTTGCACTTCTTGCAGCAATGATAAATTCTATTCCCATAGAAGAGAAGGTGAAAAAGCCGGGCGTATGGCATCGGTTATTATGCTAAAAAAGGAAATCGCTCTATAGATGAAATCGAAAGTATATTTCATAAAGGCGGATTTAACGGAAGGTTTAGACTCGATAAAAGAGAAGACGCATTTGCTTCTTGAAAATTTTAATTTAAAAAAATTCATAAAGAAAGACGACCTCGTCGCGATTAAGCTCACTTTCGGCGAAGAGGAAAATAAAGGATACATTAATCCTCAATTTGTCAGATTCCTCGTCGATGAGGTAAGGTCTTATCAAGGCAAGCCATTTCTTACCGATACCAATACGTTATATAAGGAAAAAAGGCAAAACACGGTTGACCATCTAAATTTGGCGTATGAACACGGATTTACACCGGAAGTAACCGCGGCTCCAATACTGATAGCGGACGGTTTAAGGTCGGGCGAAAATGTCGAGATAAAGATAGATAAAAAACATTTTAAGTCGGTCAAGATTGCGCGCGGCTGTGCCGACGCGGATTTTTTAATAGCGCTCTCCCATGTCACCGGCCATATGATGTCGGGTTTTGCGGCAGCGATAAAAAATATCGGAATGGGATTTGCCACGCGCGCAGGAAAATTGCTTCAGCACTCTAATGTGAAACCAAGCGTCCTTACGAGCAAATGCACCGGATGCAGGCTTTGCGTTGTTAATTGTCCTGTCGACGCGATTGTGATGCAGGGTGAGGCCGCTTATATTAAAGAAGATATCTGCATAGGTTGCGGCGATTGTCTGGTTGTGTGCCGCGACGATGCGATAAAGATTTCGTGGAGCGAAACGGCAGCAATTTTACAGGAGAAGATGGCGGAGCACGCATTTGGCGTGATGAAGGATAAAGAGGGCAAGTGCATATTTTTAAATTACGCTATGAAGATAACCAAATTCTGCGACTGTATGGCAAAGGATGACCCTTCGATTGTCGCCGATATCGGAATTTTGGCGTCCACAGATCCGGTTGCGATAGATAAGGCATCCGCGGATTTACTCAACGAGAAGGCAAAATCGGATGTCTTCAAAAAAGCGCACCCTAAAATAGATTGGACAGCACAGTTGACTTACGGCGCTCAAATCGGTCTGGGCAGTTTGGAATACGAGCTAATAGAGATTGCTTCGTCCGCCTTCGGCGGACTCGCAATGACAAAATGAGAATTCTGCTTACAAACGACGACGGGATATATTCAGCCGGCATTTACGCGCTCTACAAAAAGGTAAAACGGCTTGGGCATTGCACGGTCGTGGCGCCTGATGCGGAACGCTCCGCTCAAGGACATGCGATTACTTTAACTGTGCCGCTGCGCGTCAACGAGGCAAGGAGGGAAGGGAAATTTTTCGGCTACGCTGTTTCCGGGACGCCTGCGGATTGCGTTAAGATCGCGCTTATGGCGATAATGAAAGGCAGTAGTAAACCCGACCTTATTATATCCGGCATAAATCGCGGCCCGAACCTAGGAATAAATATCCTCTATTCGGGAACGGTGTCAGGCGCGACTGAGGGCGCGATATTGGGAATTCCGTCCTTCGCAGTTTCGCTCGCATCTTTTAAATGGAATAAATTCGAGGCGGCTTTGAATTTTTCGTATAAACTTGCCAAGATGATATTGAATAAAGACTTGCCTGTAGGTACGCTTCTTAATGTAAATGTGCCTGCTTTGCCGAAGTCGAAGATAAAAGGAGTCAAGATTACGCGTCAGGGAGCGTCGACGTTTTATCAGGAGAGTTATGACAGGCGCGAGGACCCGAACAAACGCGTCTATTACTGGCTGCGCAGCCAGAGGATAGAGATTGAAGGCGATGAGATGACCGACGCGGTCGCGGTTAAAAACGGATATATTTCCGTTACGCCGCTACATTATGATATGACCGATTACGAGGATTTAGAGAAACTGACCGGATGGGGAAAAGTACTCTTTTAGAAAATTACGATAAGTTAAAATTGCTCGCCGAAGCTTCCGGCGCTACGCTATTTGGCGTCGGCGACATAACTTCGTTTAAGGACAAGTTTTTTATCGAGCCGAAGTCTATACTGGACGATTTAACATACGGCATCTCAATCGGCGTGCGCCTTTCGGGTAAAGTATTGGAAACTGTCGTAAGCGAGCCGACGAAGATTTACGCATTTCATTACAAGCGGGTCAATTCTTTGTTGGATGAGATAGCGATTAAGATTTCGACTTTCATCCAGAATAACGGTTCGTCAGCGCTTCCGATTCCGGCGAGCCAGGTCGAGGATTGGGAGAATCAATACGGCGCTGTGTCGCATAAATTAGTCGCGCATCTAGCCGGATTGGGTTTTATCGGCCGTTCGGGATTGCTCGTAAATCCGAAATTCGGCTCGCAAGTCAGATACGCGACAATCCTGACCGATTTTCCGTTACAGGCCGATAAGCCGCAAGCGAGTGATTGCGGCGATTGTTACGAGTGCGTAAAAGTTTGCCCGGTCGAAGCGATAAAGCAAGACGTCAAAGATTTGGATTTAAAGTCATGTCGGGAATTATTGAAAGGTTTTTCAAGGAAGCCCGGCATAGGCCATTTTATCTGCGGGATTTGCGTCAAGGTATGCAAAGGAGGACATAATGGGAGTAGTGAAGCAGCATAAGCCGGTTAAGTTAATCGTCGGGATGATTTCGAACGATTCAAATTTGTTGTTGAAGGTGGAGGGGATTTTGCAGAGGGCATTCGGGCAGATAGATTTCAGGACAGCCTTACTGGACTTTGCGTACACCGATTATTACGAGCCTGAGATGGGTGGGAACTTAAAACGGCAGTTCGTCTCGTTTAGAAAATTGGTAAATCCTGAAAATTTACCGAAGATAAAATTGTACACAAATAAGATTGAATCGAAACTTAGCGTATCAAGGGATAAGCCTTCTCGTCGAATCAACATCGACCCCGGATATTTAACCGACGGAAAATTGATTCTGGCGACGACTAAAGACCATCAACACAGGATTTATTTAAATCGGGGCATCTACGCCGAGGCAACGTTAAAATTCGTTGACAGGACCTTCCTTCCCTGGGATTGGACATATAGGGATTATCAGACGAAGGAATATATCGATATCTTTAACGAAATCAGAAAAATTTATATGGGCCAGATAAAATGATAAGCCGTATTTCGCAGGAGCCCGCAAAGAGATATTCACGGATAAAAAATATTCTGTTTGTGGTCGAATCGCTGATGACGATTTTGTTTCTCTTTATTATGGCGACGCAGGGCCCGTCGATTTGGATTAGGAATTTCGCAGTCCGCTTAACCGCCAACGCCTGGATTGCAACCGCCGTCTATTTTTTTATTTTCGGCTTGATATACATAGCGATATCGTTTCCGCTCGATTTATATCAGGGTTTTTCGCTCGAGCATAAATTTTCGCTTTCCACGCAAAGTTTCCCCGCGTGGTTTAAGGATTACATTAAGAAATTATTGCTTAGCTCGGCGATTTCCCTCGTCTTAATCGAGTCCCTATATTTTTTCCTGCGGCGCTTTGAGGCGAATTGGTGGATTTTGGCGGCATCGTTATGGATTACGTTTACGATAATTTTAAGCAGGGTTGCGCCGGTTTTGATATTGCCGCTGTTTTTCAAGATAAAGCCGCTTAAAGACGAAGCGTTGCGGATGAGGTTGCTTAATTTAGCCGAGAAGTCAGGCGCTAAAATAAAAGATGTATTCGAAATCGATTTGAGCAAAAAGACGGTCAAGGCAAACGCAGGGCTTGCCGGGTTAGGCAAGACAAGGAGGATTTTAGTCGGTGATACGTTGCTTAAGAATTATTCTCCCGATGAGATAGAGGTAGTATTGGCGCATGAATTGGGGCATCATAAGTATGGGCACATATTGAAATTTATTGCCTTCGGCGCCGTATCCTCCTTCGCCGGATTTTATGTCGCAAACGGTATATTTAAGAATTTAACCTTACCGCTAGGCCTCAAAAGCGTTGCTGACTTGGCAGGTTTTCCGCTTCTATTTTTAATCTTATTTTTCTTTACTTTATTTATCTTGCCCCTTCAAAACGGATTAGGAAGGGCCTTTGAAAGGCAAGCCGACCATTTTTCGATAGATATTACAAAGAATCCCGATGCATTTATTACTACGATGAGCAAATTAGGCGAGCAGAATTTAGCCGACTTAAATCCGAGTCGGCTCGTCGAGATATTTCTCTACGACCATCCGCCGATTTCGAAGCGGATTAAGATGGCGCAGTCATACAAGACGTAGACCCGTCATTACGAGGCACTTAAACATAGTCATTGCGAGCCCCGACGGGGCGAAGCAATCTCCGTTGACCCCGCACCTTTTTGGTATTCACAGTTTTTTAAAAAAGATAATTTTCAATATATTGAATATATAAAAGGTGCGGGGTTGACACTCCCGCTCTTTTATGATATTTTATAAATTCTCGGGCGCTTGGCTCAAAAGCTCATTGACAAAAGCGAACCTTTGTATTATTATGTTTATAAATATAATATAGAGGTTCGTACATGAAGGCCAAAGAAAGAAAACTTGCCAGAAAGCTTCGTAAATTTGGATGGTCAATCCGAGCTATAGCAAAACGAATTAATTGTTCAAAAAGCTCTATAAGCGACTGGGTAAGCGATATTCCTTTAACGGCAGAGCAGATCGAGAAGCTAAAATCAAATCAGGATAAGGGCAGGGCAAAAGCCGCGAACCATCCCAATAGCCCCAAACAGGTTCAGGCCAAAATACGGAAAGATACTATGAATTCGGCAGCCAAGGAAATACCCTCGAAGTATTCAAGAGCTGTTTTAAAAGTTGTTGGGAGTGCGCTGTATTGGGGAGAGGGGGCAAAAGTGGGGAATAATTCGGTAATTTTTAGCAATTCGGATCCGTACATGGTCGGCTTGATGATGGAATTTTTTAAGGATATTTGTAAAGTGCACGATTCTAAATTTCGCGGGGGAGTTCAAATCCATCCGCACTTAGATAAAGAGAGAGCTGAAAGATTTTGGTCGCAAATAAGTGGTATTCCGATTAAGCAATTTCATAAAACGCACCTCGCCGTCAGCAGGGCAAGTAAAAATAAAAGGGATACCCTGCCGCTAGGAACGTTTAAGATTGTAATTTCCGATACTCGTCTTCAATCCAGAATAAAAGGTTGGATTGAAGGCATGAAGAAATGGAGCAATAGAAGGGCGCTTAGTTCAGTTGGTTAGAACGCCAGATTTACATTCTGGAGATTCAGAGGTTCGAGTCCTCTAGCGCCCACCAGAAAGAGAAGAAATATCTAGAAAGAAAATATAATAAATTTCAAGATGCATTTAAAATTATAGGGGACGTCGCCTAGTCCGGTTTAAGGCCACGGCCTGTCGAGCCGTTGAGCGCGGGTTCAAATCCCGTCGTCCCCGCCAGTTTTGCTATTGCAAAATTTGGGTTTATATGCTAAATTTAACCTATGATGTCCTTCGACATGCTCAGGATGGTGAGCGAAGTTGAACCATAAATCCGTGGGGCTCAACCCGCACATCTCTTACCATATATAAAATAATTGAATTCATTAAATATTATATTAACCGGGGCCGATATAGGCCTTAAAAAAGGGGGTTAAATGAGGTATTGTATAGTGCTGCTGGTTATTGCTATGTTTGCACTAGCTTCTTTTGTCAATGTTCATCAGGGTTATGCGCAGGAAAATAAGGATTTTGAAAAGCGTTTTGAATGGTGGCCGACTGACGCAAATCCGGGGCCTGTAAAAGACGAAGTGCGCTTAGGGCGCTGGTGGTGGCCCCAACAGCCCGGCCAGGTAACGCCGTGGGGAAACAGAGGATATATTTACGTAAAGGGCGGTGATGGGACAAAGCCTTCGGAGGGTAAACTTGAAGAAGCAAAGAAGGCCAAGGAACTTGAAAGGGCCAAGAAAGTCAGGGAATTAGAAGAAGCCGCGCGAATTAAAAAGGCCCAGGAATTAGAAGAGGCTCAACTCGCGCAGAAAAAGGATAAAAAGACTGAGATTCACGATACGATTGTTTCCGATAAGGATAATGTTTTGCTGGTAACAGATTTTAGCTCCGGGACTAAAAAGGTATTTGGGAGTTTTGCCGGTGAGTTTGGCACGTGGGAAAATGACCCGAAGGACGAAACGCAGTTTTGCAGAATGGAAATCGGTGAAACATTAGACAGATTCAATAAGCCAGACTATTTTGTGAGGTTAAATTATGATGTAGGTTCTCCAAGGCCTGCGTTTAATGGATTCTGGATGAAGCTCAATCATTTAGATATTACGCCATATGAATATGTCAGCTTTTTGGTAAAAGGAGAGAGTATCTTTACAACCCAGCTTAAGATAGAATTAAAAAATAAAAAGGGCGAAAAGGTGGTATATTTTATAAGCGGTATAACTCCTGATTGGCAAAGAGTAGTAGTGCCACTTGATAAGTTGAAAAAGGTCAATTCTATTACGGACTGGACGGATATGACAGAATTCGTTGTAGTATTTGACGATATAGTAGCAACCGAAAAGGCGGGCACAATATGTATAGATGATTTAAATTTTGCAAAGTTTGGCTGGGAAAAAGCTGAAAGGAGCGTAAGATGAAATCTAAGTGTGTGTTTTTTTTACTTTCTATATTTCTTCTTGCTTTTTCTATTATGGGAGCACAATGCAGCTTTGCCCAGACAGGTCCCAGCAAAGCAGAAGGTTTCGCTATTCTGGTTGATGATTTTAATAAGGGCGTGACATATAATTTACTCGGCGGGAAGACCCAGGGGGACGAGGAATTGCCCGGCGGATGCGTTCCGTCCTTCACAGCCCCTCCTGTATCAACAAGAGGGTTAACAGGACATTCTCTTAAACTTGATTATAATGTAACCATAAAGGGCAGTTTCTCTTTTTACTATACCC
>CAZXJX010000024.1:0-12078 GCA_964641235.1 uncultured Planctomycetia bacterium | reverse complement strand
ATCAAATGGTCGGACGGTAAAACTACCATTACGCCTGAGGGGTCTCTCTTTTTTATAATCATTGCCGCCAGTCCGCATGCCGCAGCGGTATTTTTAGCAACGGGTTCTGCGATTATATTCGTTATGAAAGGCAAATCGGCTTTTATGGAATTCAACTGTTCCTTGTTCGTTATGACATAGATGCGGTCATATGATACCAACGATTTTATCCTGTCGACGGTCTCCTGAATCAAAGAACGCCTTCCGATTAATTTTAGAGTCTGCTTCGGAGTCTTGGCCCTGCTTTTAGGCCAGAACCTCTTGCCCTTACCGCCCGCAATTATAACAGCGTAAATATTCTTATCGATGGGTCACCTCGACTAAACTTTTAAGATATCTGCCTACGGATTCAATTAAATTTTGCTTACCGGAATATCGCTCGATAACCTTTACTATTGCAGAGCCGACTACTGCTCCGTCCGCAACTTTGCATATTTGTTTTATTTGTTCAGGGCGCGATACTCCAAAACCAACACAGACGGGCTTTTTTGTATATCTTTTTACAAGGCGAACCTGAGAAAGAAGTTCTTTCGGAAGGCGTTTACGCGCTCCTGTTATTCCGGTTAACGATACGTAATAAATGAAACCTTTTGATTTTTTCGCAACCAATTTAATCCGTTCCTTTGTGCTCGTCGGGCTCAAAAGAAATATGGTGGAAAATCTCTTGCCTCGCGAAGCCGCAATCAAATCGTCCGCCTCATCCGGCGGAAGGTCAGGAACGATTACGCCATCAATGCCGTTTTTTTCGCAATCAAAAACTAACTTTTTTAAACCGTATTTTAATACCGGATTATAATAAGTCATAAGGACTATCGGAATATTGCTGGAAGGCCGTAAGTTGCCGACTAATCTAATTATTTGCGACAGGGTCGTGCCTCGTTTAAGCGACCTTTCGGAGGATGCCTGAATGGTGGGTCCGTCCGCTATCGGGTCGGAAAAAGGAACGCCCAATTCAATTATGTCGGCACCGCATTTATCAAATTCAAAGACCAGCTTCTTTGTGGTCGATAGACCAAAATCCCCGGCGGTTATGAAAGCGATAAACGCTTTTTTCTTCTGTTTTTTCAGTGCTGCGAATTTTTTTTCTATCCTATTCATATAGTAGGAGGGGACGTTCCATTTGGGGACAGTCCACTTTAACTGGAGTGTCCCAAAGTGTAACGTCCCTTAAGTTTTAAAATCTTAGAGACCATATCAACGTCCTTGTCGCCCCTGCCGGAAAGACAAATTACGACAATTTTATTTTTGCTTAAACTCCGCGATGCCTTGATTAAATACGCGATCGCGTGAGAAGGTTCCAGCGCAGGTATAATCCCCTCGATTTCCGAGAAAAACTGAAAGGCATCCAACGCTTCGTTATCAGTGACGGAGACGTATTTGGCCCTGCCGATAGATTTAAAATAAGAGTGCTCGGGCCCAACGCCGGGATAATCGAGTCCCGCCGAAACCGAATGGGCGATTTTTATCTGGCCGAATCTATCCTGCAATACATAACTTTTGCTTCCGTGCAAAACGCCGACTTCGCCTTTTTCCAAAGTCGCCGCATGTTCGCCCGTCGACAAACCCCGGCCTGCCGCTTCGACACCGATAAATTTTACATTTCTGTCGTTAAGGAATGGGTAAAAAAGCCCCATCGCATTCGAGCCGCCGCCGACGCACGCTAAAAGATAATCCGGGAGCCTGCTTTCCATTTTCATAATTTGCCGCTTCGCTTCTTTTCCTATAACCGTCTGAAAATCGCGAACAATCATCGGGAACGGATGCGGACCCGCGACCGACCCTATACAATAATGCGTCGTCCTTACATTGGTCACCCAATCTCTCATCGCTTCGTTCATCGCATCTTTTAAAGTTTTGCTCCCGCTATGTACAGGCGTGACTTTAGCACCCAGCAACTTCATCCTAAACACATTCAATCCTTGCCGCCCTATATCCTCTTCGCCCATAAATATTTCGCATTCAAGCCCGAACATAGCAGCAACCGTTGCCGTTGCAACTCCGTGCTGTCCTGCTCCCGTCTCGGCGATGATACGCCTTTTGCCCATTCTCACGGTAAGGAGCCCCTGCCCTAAAGTATTATTTATTTTGTGGGCGCCGGTATGCAGTAAATCTTCCCGCTTTAAATAAATCTTAGGACCGTTTAATTTCTTCGTTAGGCGTTCGGCAAAATATAAAGGCGTGGGCCTTCCGGCAAAATTAGCTAAATAAAAATTAAGCAAGCGGACGAACTTCTTGTCGCGCTTTGCCTTATGATATTCCCGCTCCAGCTCATCGAGCGCGGCCATCAATGTCTCGGGGACGTATTTTCCCCCGAAAATTCCGAAATGACCTTTTTTGTTCGGCAGTTTCATTTTAACCCTTTTAGGGACTGTCCCTCATTTTGTTTTGTTTAAGTTTAACATAGGGATTTAGTAGATGTCAATTTATATTCTCTCGACCACAAATAAAGCAGAATTCCGCCGGTAACTATTCCGGCAAACGACAAAAGAAATACCCCTCTAAAACCTAGAAGATGAAGCAAGCTAATTCCCAAAAAAGGGGCCACAACTCCCCTGATTCCTAATAAAGTTGTATGTATAGCTGAATATTTGGGGACATCCTTTCCTTTGGAGAGCGAAATCGCAGAGCCTACAACGAGCAGTTCCAATCCCGCAAATGCGGCTCCTGAAGCCGCACTGGCAAAATATAAGACCCAAAATTTATCGGCAAACGCATAAATTAAAGGCACAAAACTTAAAAGTAAAATATTCCAAGACATAACCTTCGGCGCCCCCCGTTTGTCGGATAGATGGCCCCAAATATAAACGGTCAGTATCCCTATAATAGACGAAACGCAAGCAAGTTTTCCCGCTTCGAAATTCGAAATATACAATTTATCGACGAGAAAAAGAGGATATATAGGCACCGCGATTAAGTTAGAAAATCCGAATATCATATAATACCTTTGGAATCTATTAAAAGCATCGTTGCGTCTTAAAATCTCGAACATCTCGGTAAATCTAAATTTTGCAGGCACGTCTTGATGGAGTTTCTCTTTTACGTCGATTTTGTTGAATATAAAGCTCGAGATAATTCCGAAAAAAGCGCCGGCGGGAAAAATCCATCTATATCCAACCGCATCCAGCGATTTCCCTCCGAAATAGGCGGCGAGCATTGCCGCCGCCGAGGAACCGACCATAACAAATCCCATCGCCCTGCCGCGATATCGCTCAGGGTAAATTTGGCTTAAGACTCCGACATACGCGGGGCGTGAAATTGAGCCCATCAAAAGCGCAAGCGAAGCAACGAGCGTAAAAGCCAACGGCGTTACAATGAAAGCCATCGCAAAAAACAAGGACCTTGCGATAAAACTGCCCCACACGACATATTTCTTTTCGCCTTCAAGCTGCGCCCTGTGCGCCCAATAATAAGTAAGGAGGCTTCCGAAAAAAGGCGCCGCTGTAATTAAAGCGATATGGTAAGGGTATCCGCCCAATCTTCTGTCGACGATGGCAAGGAATGGCAGAATAAGCCCTAGATGAATTCCCGCCAATATAGCGGCGATTGAATCATAACTATAAGCTTTTCTGATTTCCGGCGGTAAGAATCTTCTGAATAACATTTATTTTAGATTCATTATAAATTGGGCAAAAACTTTTGTCGTCTTCGGCAGGGAATCTATAAATACGTGCTCGTCGTCAGCGTGATACTTTCCGCCGCCACAGGGGCCATAACCGATTGCCGGAATTCCCCTTTTAATGAAAAATCTTAAATCTGTCCCGCCCGGTTGAACAGCAAACTTTGGACGCTTTTTTATGACTTTCTTAATGGCCGAGCCCATCGCATCCAAAATCGCTTTATCGTCGACAACGACCGGAATATCCTTTGCTATTATCTTAATTTTAACTTTAAGCGATTTATCTTTTTTCTTAAGTTTTTCAACGGCATCGCGAATTTCTTTTTCCGCTTTGTTCAAATCTTCTTCCGGAAGGACTCGCCTGTCTATTGTAAAAACGGCTTTATCCGGAACGACATTTACTTTTAAACCGCCTTTCATTTCGCCGCCTAAAACAAGCGTTGCGTACCTATCGCGTTTATCCAATGTAGCAAATTTTGTCTTTCTTTTCGAAATTACTTTTCCCAATTTTTTAATCGCATCCGCAACCTCCAACATCTTCTCGAAAGCATTTATCCCCTTATATGGCGATGACCCATGACAGGAACGCCCCTTTACCTCTATCTTTAACCAAAGCACCCCTTTATTTCCTATCGAGACATAATCTTGCCAATATCCCTCGCCGAGCGCATAATCGGGTTTTAAGATATTTTTGCTCACCAAATACCCCAGACCCGTCATCCCGCCGCTTTCTTCATCGGGAACAAATGAGAATTCGATATTTACGTTTGGCTTTAAACCCTGCGATTTGATCGCCTCGACGGCAAATATTATACAGGCGATATCGCTTTTCATATCTTCTGCGCCGCGTCCGAATAATTTTCCATTTTTTATGACGGGCTTAAACGGATTAGTTTTCCAATTTGAAGTAACAGGAACAACATCGTAATGGCCGTTGATATGAAGTGTTTTCTTCGCGCCGACATCCCATCTGGCTATTAGCGTAATTCGGGGCGAATTTTTCTCTATTTTATATTTTTTTAAAACTGTTGGGGGCGTCAAATACCGCCTCGTTGAAAGGCCAAGCGCTTTTAACCTTTTCTCCAAAACTTCGACGATCCTTTCGTAATTTTCGCCGGGTGGATTTACGGTGGGTATGGAAATTAACTCGCTTGTAAATTTGACGATCTCGTCCTTCTTAGAATCGATATGGCGGAAGAGGCGTTCCATTTATTGAAGTTTTTTCTTCGCGACATTATAGGCATCGTAAATATTATAGATGCCGAGGATGGCGATTGTAATTATTCCGACGATTAAAAGTGCCGTCCCGATTATTAATTCAATCGGATAAAGAAAACCGGATAATATAAAATGGACGATAAAAACAGCTCCTATCAAAGTTATCGCCATAGCGATAGTCGAAAAAAGCATAATAACCAGCCCCTTGGCTATCTGGCCGTTATAAATCTGCCCTAACCCGTTAAAGATAAACGAAAGGACTGCGGCTACACCGGGATTTTGTTTTTCCATTTTTGTTCACCCTATTACTTAGTAAAATTTTAGCACGCCTGATTGCTTAGGTCAATTACTTAAATAAACGTTGACAATTCATTTTTTTATTAGTATTGTTTTTATGATGAAGAGATTAAAAACGTTAATAGTAATTTCGATTGCTGTCTTCTCTTTTTCTCCTCCGTTTTTATACGCCGCACAAAAACAAATCGTCCCTATCGGAAGTTTCCAAGCCCTGGGTTCTTTTTCCGATACTGATAAAGGCACAGACTTGTGGGGATACAATTTCTCCGGTTCTTACGCGCCTTCCGTTAAATTAAATGATGCTCAATTCTTAATCCCTCTTTATAACGGCTCATATAAACGAATGAGGCAATACGTCACTCAAGAAGAAGGCGGGAGATTCTATAACACCTCGCAAATTCATAATCTTTCGGTTGCGCTTCGTTCCCAGCATGACGATGAATGGGCAAGCCGCGTAACAGGCCTTGCGACGTGGAACTTCCTAAAAGAGACTCGTGATGAGTCATTTGGCAAAGGTTTATATGACTATCGCGACTTCGGCGCATCATTTGACCTACGTCAAACTTTAACCATAGATGAGACGAAACAACATAATTATTCGTGGGGAATTCAGTATTTCAGAAGAATGTATCCGAACTTTAAATCCCTGCTTTCTCTTGCAACTGTAACTGCAGCTGAAACAGATGAAAAAGATTTTGACGCAATTAAATTTTCTTTCGGCCCGGAAGAAAACGTCGCTCAAGGAATAAGATGGGAATTCAAGCCTTCCTTGCTTTTGAAATACTTTACCGATAAAAAGTTGATTGGCGAAGACGGCGTATTAAAAACAGATAAAAAACGTAAAGATTATATCATCGCCGGTGATTTGAATTGCGATTGGCCATTTAAAGAAGGTCGATGGGTTTTGTCGGCTGACAATTCGATATCCTATAACAAAAGCAACCTTGATTTCTACGACTCACGGGATACACTAACTTTAAGCGACGATGTCTTCACAGAAGATTACTATACTTACTTAAGTGTCTTTACTTACCCTTATCTAACCTATTATCACCCCATAGGGAAAGATAAAAAACTTGCTCTGCGCGGCGGTTATTCTTTTCTATTAAGGGATTATCCCGGAAGGAAAGTCCAGGAATCGAATGGGGCTTATGCCACCACCGACCAGCAGGATAAAGAACATTCCCTTCGCCTCTCATCTTCTTACCCAATTACTAAAGAATTGTCTTGGGTTTCATACTTCGATTATTCGTGGGTAAGGTCTAATCAGAAATACGAAAAGTTCTACCTCTACACCTACAACGTTTATCAGGTTCAGACAGGAATTTCGATAGAATTTTAGGCAGGCTCTATATCTACCAGTTATGAGAATCGTTCCAGTCAAGACGAGTAAATGGAACGTAAATAACATCTATATCTTCTGAAAAACTCTCGCTTGTTATTCTTATCTCAAGATTGTTATTGCCTATATTCATTCGGCCGGGAGCGCCGTCCATATTAACAGCTAATGCTTCCCACATATTATTAAAGTTTTGATCTGCAGCAGCTACACGCCCTACGTCCGGGTCATCGCTGATAGCATAAAACCTGAAAAATATTTTATCTGAATCGTCATCTGAATCGTCCTTTGAATCGTCATCTGAATCGCCATCAGGAATATATTTAAATCCATTCGGGTTGCCGCTATCGCTGCTAAATGACGTGTTAATAGTAAAATCCATAAGGTCTTCATCATTAACGCTAATTTGATCCCGTGTTACTTGTTGAGTCCAATTAGCGCCGCGCTTAACGGGAGCCTCGAGATCCCTTTCCTCATAAAAAGAATTATCTGAAGGATTTCTTAACTCAACAGACATAAAGGTTGGATAATGAGAGGGATTACTCGTATACCAAGGACCTGTGCCAACGAGGTCATTTCCGTTAGGAGCTTCTAAATAGTCATTCCAGGGAAGTGCTCGTAGTTGGGCGCCGGTAAGGGTATCTAAATTTTGCCCTCCAAAACGAGTTGTCCAATCTAAGGTGGAAAGTCCCGCATGCTCACCTGCGGTCCGTAAATTGACATTAAGGATTTTAACCGTATCGGACCTTGGACGCAGGACATATTGCTCTACGCGCACGCGATTGCCCTGTCTGTCTTTAAGAACCTTTCCAGTTTGTGCATCGCTAATCTGCTCTAAGACGCCATCCATCCGGCGGTTATCGTTCTCATCAACTATGGCATCGATATCAGCACGCAAAGCTGCACGCTCAGCAGCCGCCAAATATGCCCCTCTGTCTGTTCTTAATTGAGCAAAACCAACTGACCCTTCTTCTTTTGGCCTAATAGAGTCTCTCGAACCTGTCATTGTGGCATCCTTAGGAAAAGCATCTTCGATATCATTTACCCCATCGTCATCACTATCAGCATCGAGCGGATCGGTATCAAGATTTGTATTGTCCCATCTTACTTCGAGAGCGTCCGATAAACCATCGTTATCATCATCATTATCTGTTGAATCCGGAGTACCATCGCCGTCTGTATCGGTTTCCGTTGTTGAGGTAGAACTTGTTGACGTACCACCACCGCCTAGTAAATCGGAGCCTTCGAATGCAGTTAACTCAGTATTTTGAGAGCTTTGTTTATCGTTCTGCGCTTCCTGATTAGAATCCTCTTGTTCTTCTGTCTGCTCATCGGCCTCATCAGCAACCTGATCCTCTCCGCCACCACCTTCGGGCTCCGTATAACCTTCTGCCCCGCCTTCGGCTTCCCATCCTTCCTGCCACTCAGATTGTTGTTCATCCGATGTCTCTGTGGATTCAGAAACATTACCTTGATTATCTGAAGAAGACGTTTCTCCGTCGCCTACATTTTCTGTTTCGTTAGAAAAGGTATTTGTAAGGGTGCCGTTTCCGCCTTCAAAAAAGGCATTGGTCAAATTTGGCAGGATATCAAGATATAACGTTGTGCCACGGACTGCAGCAATTGCGGTTGGCGTCTTTATTTCAAATTTGGAATTCCCTTTGATTTTTTCAACTTGTGCGCGAATTTTCCCAATATTTGATTCTAACAGATTTTCATAATCGCCCGTCTTTAAATCTGTAGTCAATTTTTGTAATATTAATTTTGATTTCGGCTTTAAATTTATGACATTACTGTTCTCTAATTTAATCTCAATTTTACCATCTTCTTTGGTTTCTATATTATCGCCTGCGCCGAGGACTTCATTTACTTTCGCATCATGCCAGAAAATAGCGCCGTGGTTTCGAATGCGGACGTCGCCTGTGACCTTTACGATAGTGGCTTTCATTTGCACAGTTTGTTCGGTAACGGTAGGCGCGGTTTGGCCCTCAACCCACCTTAAGGGAAGTACAAGCAGGAGGGAAAATAAAAAAAAGATGCCAAATTTGATTTGCATCTTACTCATAATTTTCGGACATTTTAACATTGCTTTAATAATATATTAAAAAAATGCTTGTGTCAATCAAAAAATCTTGCTATTTTTAGGATAATTATTGTCATATCATCGTGTTGCGGCATTCCTGTGCTGTAATTTATTACATCATTTGTAATTTTTTCTGCGAGCGTTTGCGCTGGCAGGTTTCGATACTGGCTGGCGAGTGCCAAAATGCGTTTTTCACCAAATTCTTTCTCTCTTTTATCCCTCGCTTCAGAGATCCCGTCTGTATAAATAATAAATACATCGCCGTCAGAGACAGGGATATTGTCGGTTTTAAATTCCGAACCGGGGATGATACCGATAGGCGTGCCCACCTCTTGGGTTAATAATTTTGCCTCACCGTCTTTTTTAATCCGTATCAATGGATTATGCCCGCCATTAGAATACTTTATCATCTTCTCTTTTGGCTCGTAAATTAAATATAACAAGGTAACGAACATCCCGGCTACCCCTTCTTCGACCAAACGATTATTTATTGCAGATAATGCCTCGTGAGGTTCGCTAAAAGTATGTGCCAATCCTCGAAAATCCGCCATCGTCTTCGCCATAAACAGCGCGGCGGGCACTCCCTTGCCCGAAACATCGCCGATTACAATGCCTAATTTATTATCTTTGAGTTCGACAAAATCGTATAAAAATTTGATGAAATCGTAGAAATCACCGCCAACGTGTTTTGCCGGGATGCACTTAACTCCCAATTCGATATCGGGGGCTTGCGGTAAGGTTTGAGGTAATATCGATTGTTGAATTCTGCTCGCAATCTGAAGCTCGCGCTCGATCAAGCCTTTTTCAAATCGCGTTATCACAAATTGGTTTATTGTGATTGCTAAATAAGCCACGGATAGCAAAATTAACGGCGTAACGACCCCTACCCAAATATTCAAAAAACTAAAAAGCGCAATCGCTATCAAAACAAATCCGAAGATTAAAATTATGAAAATCGAAAGCCCTTGAAACGGATTTCTTCTAGGTATTACGATTCCGAGCGAGGCGCCGAATAGCAATAAAATTAAAAAATTGATAAAACGGTCTATCTGATACAGGAAGTTTTTCTGCAAAATCGTATTTATTGCGCTTGCGCGGATACCGACGCCCGGATAAACGGGTGAAAACGGCGTCGGCCATAGGTCTTCGGAACCGACTGCCGTCAAGCCTATCAAAACAATTCTGTCCTTAAACTGTGTTAAATCTACCTGGGGCTTTTGGCCTTTCTTTATTTGGTCAAAAGAATATGCAATGTCCGAAAAGGAAACTCTGTTTATCTTCTGGAAGCCGCCTGCATAGTTTATCCACATCATCCCGTTTTTATTATGAGGGATATTTAACTTGGCGACGTCGGTATCAAGGTATTCCGCTACTGCCATTATGTCCAAAGAAGGATACGATTTTCCTTCGTACTCAATAAATAATGGAATCCTGCGGACTTTCCCGTCCGCCTCAGGCGGGGAATTTACAAATCCGACCCCTTTTGCGCTTTCTAATAATCCCGGCAAAGGTAAAGTGAGAGTTTTTGCTTTTAAAAGCGAATGTCTTTTAGGTTTGCCTTCGTCCAAAGTAAAAAAGGAGGCAAAAAAGACGTTATCCAATTTCTTGCTCGCGTAAGCAAGGAGCTGGTCCTCCTCGGGATGCTCGAATTGCGGCTCGCTGAAGATTATATCGAAGGTGATTGCCTTCGGTTTATTATTATTTAGGATTTCCAAAAGCGCGGCATGATACCCGCGCGTCCACGGCCAGCGGCCAAACTCCTCTATGGATTTGTCGTCTATTTCGATGATTACTATATTCGGATTGACTTCCCTTTCGCCACGAACTTTAAAAAGAAAATCCAGCGCCTGATACTCCGGCAATTCAAATCCGCCGATGAGATAAATCAGGCCGATTACCAAGGCACAGATCAATCCGATATATAAACTGTTCTTCTTCATCTTATTCTACGATAACTTTAGGGACGGTTCTGATGCTAATCGGGAAAGTGTCCCTTCCCTTCTTATATAGGGGACAGTTTCCGCTTTGGCAATAGAACCGTCCCTACTCTATTATTATCTCACAGTCGGGGAGAGCGGAAAGGAATTTCCTGCCGTAAGGTTTATGCAAAATCCTGCTGTCTAAGATTACGACTATTCCTCTGTCGTATTTTGTCCGAATCAACCGACCGAAACCCTGCTTTAATCTTAAAATCGCCTCAGGCAAACTATATTCATAAAATGGCTCGCCGCCGTTTGCCTTTATCCTTTCCATCCTCGCCTCGATAATCGGATGGTCGGGGACGGAAAAAGGAAGCCGCGTTATTATCACATTGCTGAGCGCCTCACCCGGAACGTCAACGCCTGTCCAGAACGAATCTACGCCGAACAGAACCGAATCCACATCTTTTTTGAATGCCTCCAACATCTTTGTCCGAGGCAAACCATCACCTTGCTTAAATGAAGTAATCCCTAAATCATGCAAATAATCTTTGACCTCGCCATACACCTCGTCCATCAATTTATAGTTCGTAAATAATACAAAAGCCTTGCCTTCGGTGCGGCTTATATAATCCTTTATCTTTTCGATCACCTTTTCTCTGTATCTTTCATAGTCGTTAGGGTCAGGCATCTTCTTCGGGATATAAATTTTCACCTGATTTTTATAATCGAAGGGTGAGCCCAATAATTTTTCCGCGCATTTCCTTAAACCCGTCCTGTTTTTAAGGTATTCAAAATTCCCGCCGGTCGATAAAGTAGCGCTGGTCAAAATCGCCGTATTTAATTTGGAAAATAACATATCGTTTAAAGTGCCGCTGATTTCAATCGGCGCGCAATAAAGCGAGACCCTTTTTACCCTCCTGCCTGCCGCCTCAGCCCAGTATACGTAACCCTCAAGCGCCTGATTTAAAATCGCCGAAAGCGCCGCGCTTAAACTTGCGACTCTGTTTAAATAATATTTTACATCTACTTCTTCTTCCTTCGACCTTGCGCGTTTTAATCTCTCGGTTAAAAAATTGACGAGGCCATTGAGCGAATTGGATAAATTATCTTCGATAAAACACGGTTGCCTTATCCTCCTTACGTCTTCTTCGCCCAGCCAATTTAAAACTGAATTGAAGAACTCCTCGGAGCGCTCTCTTATCTTTGATACAACCTCTTTGCCTTCGCCGTCTTTTATCGTCGCCAAAAAACCTTTTTTCTTCGATGGGCTATATAACAAATCCAATAAGTACTTCACCTTAAAATTGGATAGTTCAAAACCCAGGTGTTCGGTTGCAACATCCTCAATAGTATGCGCTTCATCGAATACGACGCATTCGTAATTCGGAAAAAGCGCATATTCTGACCTGCGCAACGCTAAATCGGAAAAGAAAAGATGGTGGTTTACCACCAAAATATCGGATTCCTCCATTCCGCGCCTTCCCTTCTGAAAAAAACATTCGCTGCGGTACGGGCATTTCTTTCCCAAGCAAGCATCGTAATCCGAGCAAACCTTATCCCATAC
>CAZXJX010000023.1:0-12604 GCA_964641235.1 uncultured Planctomycetia bacterium | reverse complement strand
AAGATAATTAGATAAATTCGAGTAATTCGTGGTTATAAAATTTTTTGATATGAAATTATTAAAAACCTCGATATTTTTTATTGCATTGGCGCTGTTTATCTGGATTATTATGAAATCCGGCCCGCTTCTTATTTGGCACCAAATAATATCGCTTAATTGGAGAATTTTAGTTGTCATCTTAGCTTACCTTATAATCTATTTTTTCGATACGATGGGTTGGCGGTGGGCATTTAGAAAGGAAACAAAACTTCCGAATCTTTGGAGGTTTTTCCTCGCCCGTCAGGCAGGGGAGGCGCTGAATTATACTACGCCGACCGCTTATATCGGCGGAGAACCTATTAAGGCCCTTGTCTTGAAGAAGCGATACGGCGTAAACATAATAGACGGCTTGTCAAGCGTTGTGATAGCAAAGACCTCGCTTTTTTTAAGCAAGGTTATATTTTTGCTCATAGGCATAATATTGGCGTTAAGGTTATTTAAATTTAACGGCGTAGTAGCGTCAGGTATTTTGTGGACATTCATCGGAGTTTTAGGGCTCCTTATATTTTTTATTCTCCTTCAAAGAAAAGGCCTTTTTACTTTGGGCCTTAAGATGGCGCAGAAATTTAAGTTAAGCGAGATGTTCGAGGATAAAAGGGCCCATCTTGAGGAGATAGACAAAACAATAAAGAATTTTTACCTTAAAGAGCGATTCCGATTTTTTGGCTCTTTTATATTTCACCTCTTAGGATGGATTGCGGGATTAATAGAAGTTTATATAATTTTATATTTCTTGGGATTTCGCGTCGATTGGGCTAAGGCATTTGTGATAGAAGTTTTTTTAAAGACCGCTAACTCTGCCTTCTTCTTTGTGCCTGCTGCCCTGGGGGTTCAGGAAGGCGCCGGCTACGCAGTTTTAACAGCGCTCGGTTTAGGCGGCGGAGTCGGGGTGGCATTAAGCATCGTAAAAAGGATTCGAGAGATTGCCTGGGCGGGTTTCGGCCTTTTTATTTTTGCAAGGACCGGTAAATAGCAAGGGAGTCGGAATATGATTTTGGTAACCGGCGCAAACGGGTTCGTAGGTTCGCACGTCGTAAGGTTATTGGTTAGAGGGGGAAGACAAGCCCGCTGTTTTTTGCGCGAGAATACAAACCTTATAAATTTAGAGGACGATAATCTTAGGGATAAGTTAGAGTTCGCATACGGCGATTTGCGCGATTTCGATTCGGTAAGGAAAGCCGTCAAGGGAGCAAAGGTAGTCTATCACTTAGCCGCTTACGCTTACCTTTGGTATCCAAGCCCTAAGGTTGTTTACGAGATAAATTGGAATGGTTCGAAGAACTTATTTCAGGCTTGCCTTGAGGAGGGAGTCGAAAAGGTTGTCTATACCAATACCGCTGCAATTTTAAGAGGCGGCACAAAAGATAATCCGTCAAACGAAGATGCGTTCCTTGAATTAAATAAGATGCCGGGCCATTATACCCGTTCAAAACTATTGGCATATGAAGAAGCGCTTAAATACGTTAAAATGGGATTGCCTTTGGTTATAGCAAGTCCTACGACGCCGATAGGCGACGGGGATTACAAACTCACTCCGCCGGGAAAGATGATAGTCGATTTTTTAAACGGCAAAATCCCGGGCTTTATCGATACCGTCATAAATTACATCGATGTAGAAGATGTGGCGGTCGGCCATATCTTGGCGCAGGAGAAAGGAAGGATAGGCGAAAGGTATATTTTAGGCGCTCATAATTTAACGCTGGAAGAGGCCTTTGGTATTTTAAGCAAGATAACAGGCAAGCCCAAGCCCGCAATTAAATTACCGGCAGCGCCCTTGTTGCCCTTAGGTTTTTTGTGCGAAAAGATAAGCGAATACATTACGCATAAAGAGCCGTTTATCCCGTGGGAAGGATTGAGGTTAGGGAGGAGGCCATTTGCTTTTGATTCTTCAAAGGCCGTCAGGGAATTAGGATTGCCGCAACACGATATCGAAGGCGCATTTCGAAGAGCAGTAGGTTGGTTTTATTCAAAAGGATATGCCAGATGAAAAAACAGAAGACCAAAATGCGGATAATGACTCCGAAAAAAATAGGCTGTTGCTTCGGCGTCAAGCGCGCCATAAAGTTGACAGAGGACGTGCTCTCTAGCAGAAAACCCGCTTACATCTTCGGCGAACTCGTGCATAATGAGACGATAACGCGCAAGCTTTGCGAGGAAGGACTGAAGATGGTAGAGGGCATGGATGACGTCAAAGACGGCACTTTAATAATTCGCGCTCACGGCCTTTCGCCCGACGAACGAAGGAAGGCCGAAGAAAAAAAGATAGAGATCGTAGATGCTACCTGCCCCATTGTAAGGCAGGCGCAGAATGCCGCCAAAAAGTTGGAGGAGGAGGGCTATCAAGTCCTGATAGTAGGCGATAAGGACCATGCTGAAATAAAAGGAATAGTCGGCCATCTGAAGAACGAGGCGATAGTAGTTGCTAATTATAGAGAGATAAAACCTGCAAAATTAAAGAGAAAAGTAGGGCTGATTTTTCAGACTACGCATTCCGTCGAGTTTTGTAAAGATGTGGTAGCCGAAGTGATGAAGGCAGCCCATGATATAAAGATAATAAATACCATCTGCGCGGATATCAGAAGAAGGCAGGAAGATGCTGTTAGGATAGCTAAGATAGTAGACCTTATGGTTGTTGTCGGCAGCCATCATAGTTCGAATACGATTAAATTAAAGAAACTCTGCCGAAAATATAATGAAAATACGGTCCAGATAGAAACAGCAAAAGACCTTTTGCCCTCCGAGTTAAGAAAAGCCAGATCGATAGGCATAGTGGGGGGCGCTTCGACGCCTGATGTGCTCATAGAGGAAGTAAAGCGAAAACTAAGGGGTCATTGCGAGTGAAGCGAAGCAATCTCAAAAGAATAGCAATTATCTTTGCGCTGTTTTATGAGGTTCGGCCTCTGGCGCGCAAGTTGGGCGTCCCATTTCTTAAGGGGACGAGGTCTCAGATAATTTTAGACGGCAAGAATCTTGCGCTGGTTAGAGCCGGCATAGGAAAAGATAGGGCGATGGAAGCGGCGGAGAAGGTAGTTTTAGAATTTCGCCCCGAAATTATTATTTCGGCCGGCCTCTGCGGTGCGCTTGTCGAAGATTTAAAAGTCGGCGATATCGTGGTATCCGATTTTAACGACGGCAAAATTTTCTGCTCGCCGCGCCCCTTATTGACTTATAATGAGAAGTTGAACGCACATCGCGAGCATAGCGCGGTTGTCGTTGATATGGAATCTGAAGGCGTTCGGATTATTGCCGGAAAATATAATATTCCCTCCATCGCTATAAAGGTTGTCAGCGATGGATTAAAGGACGATATCCCTAAGTCGCTGTTGACATTAACGTCGTTATTAAAGCTCATTCGTTTTAAACATTCGATGGATATCGCTTCAAATCGGCTTTCGGAATTCCTGTTAGATTATATAAAGAAAAACTAATGGAAAGGAGAACGAAAATGGAAGGGGAGAAAAGGACTTTTAATGAGTTTGCAATAGCAAGTTTAGTACTGGGTATTTTATCGTATCTGCAGTTATTTGCGGCTGAGAAAGGCATCGCTGCCATAGTATTTGGCATCTTATCCTTAAAGAGGATCGGAAAAGACGTAGAAATTAAGGGAAAAAATTTGGCGATTGCCGGCATAATATTAGGCATAGGATACATTATATTAGTAGGAGTATTTATCGCCACTCATCCTCATATACTCCAGATGATGAAAAATATGCCTGTGAAGTAAACTCCTTCGTCTTGTAAATAATTTTCAAAAAATAACTTGACAAAGTAGTTATAGCTATTTATAATACGTACGTACATACTTAGGATAGAGAATGAAAGTCACTAAAGCTATCAAAATAGATGTTGAACAGGAAGGGTGGCTTCTAAGGCACCCCGAAATCAATTTAAGCGATCTTGTAAGGAAGATGTTAGACGCTGAAATCGCTAAAGAAAAAAGGTCGCTTCAACCCACGCCGTTGAAAGCCATTATAGTTGCAGCCGGTTTCGAGAAGAGGCTCCTGCCGCTTAACGAAGAAGTGCCTAAGACAATGCTGGAAATCAAAGGCAAGACAATCCTAGAACGCCAGATAGAACTTTTAAACAAATTTGGAATTTCCGATATAGCAGTTGTCAAGGGATATAAAAAAGAAAAGATTAATTACCCAGGCATCAGATATTACGAAAACGACATGTATGAGGAAGGGCATATACTTTCTTCTTTATTTTGCGCCGAAGGGGAAATTAACGGCCCTTTCATATTTTTATATGGCGATATTATTTTTGAGGAAAGCGTTTTAAGTAAACTATTGATGTCCAAAGCTGAAATAAGCCTCGTCGTTGACAGGAATTGGAAGGAGCGTTATAAGGATCGTAGTGAACATTCAGTAAAGGAGGCCGAGCTTGTTTTATTAGATAGAAATCAAGAACATCTCGCCGAGATAGGAAAGGGGCTCGAGCCAGCTAAAGCGGATGGCGAGTTCATCGGCTTTGCTAAATTCTCTAAAGCGGGCGCCGCCATATTGAAAGATGCTTCCAAGAAATTTAAAATGGTACCCAAAGCATCTTTCATAGATATCATTGATTGGCTAATCGATAAAGGGCACAAAATTTCGCCAATAAACATATATAACGATTGGCTTGAGATAGATACTTTTGAGGATTATAGGAAGGCATGGGCTGTTTTAACTCGATAAAGAGGAGAAGACTATGGCGACCGATGTAAATTTGAATACTAGCACAAAAAGTAGGTTATTAGGGCCAGGTATGGCGCTTGCTTTTACGCCGGAGGAGATAAGAGCGATAAAAGAAGAGCACAAACTCGGTTCTATAGATTTCGAGTTGACGCTTAAATGCAACCTGATGTGCAGGTATTGTTATGCGAGCGCACATTTTGCGGCGGCAAATGAATTAACTACCGAAGAGATATTGAATGTCATCGATCAGGCTATAGAACTGGGGATAAAATTGGTTAACTTAACCGGCGGAGAACCGTTACTTCATAAGGATTATTTTAAGATAGCAAAATACGTCCGCGATAAGGAGTTGGCGGTAATCGGATTTACCGACGGAGTTGGACTGACTAAAGAGAAAGCCAAGAAGATGTACGATCTTCAGATATCGCCCTGCGTAAAATTAGATTCTTTAAAACCCGAGATAGCAGATTATTTGTGTGGCGTACCGGGTGCATTAAAGATGACGTTGGAGGGGATAAATAACCTTATAAGCGTCGGCTATACAAAAGAGTTACCGATGACGATAAATTGCGTTGCTGGCAGTAGGAACATCGAAGACATCCCGAACGTATGGCGTTTTGCGCGCAACAGAAATATAACGCCCTTCGTAGCAAGGATGCATCCGCACGGTCGCGCCAAGGAGAACGGAAACCTTTTTACAACGGCCGCTGATTTAAAACAACTTTTCCGAATCCTTGAAGAGATAGACCGAAAAGAGTATGGGCTTAAGGGTTGGAACTATGATATGCCTTGGGCTTGTGAAAAATCCTGTCGACGACATTATGTAGGGTGTTTTATAAACTCAACGGGGACAGCCTTACCATGTTCAGAAGCGCCTGATAGCCTGGGTTTAGGAAACGTAAGGCAGAACAAATTAAAAGATATTATAAAAAACCATACCGTCTTGAAATGTCGGAATATCGAGAAACATCTGAAAGGCGCATGCAAAGATTGCGAATATCTAGACAAGTGTTATGGATGCAGAGTGCTTGCTTATGATGTAACCGGTGATTTCTTCGAGTCGGACCCTTTCTGCTGGCATAATCCAAAAGCCATGTAAAAAATAAGCCCACCCAATAGAAATAGGGTGATGTTATTTGGCTCAGGTACGGCTGTTACGGTAACAAACATATCTTGATAGTCGTTGTCGGTAGACGACCCAGTAGCATCTAAGTCCTCCCACGCAATCAGCCACTTTTCATTTGGCCTCAATTCATAAATCGCTGCTTGGGGGTCGCCACCTGAATTTACCGCATATCCTCCGCTTTGCGAAGTTAGATTTTCTGCCCTTCCCGTATACCAATAGACCCCCCCACCATATGGGCTATTGGTATAAAATCCGAAATTTCCACCGGGAAAAACAGTTGTCGGGCCATTTTGTGCGGCGTTAAAGATTTGGGTAAGTGTTTTTGAGCCACCGCTTCCTTTGTAAAACCCAAAAGTCGTAATATCTTTATACGCTGAAATCTCTTGGACTATTTCTACTATAGCGCCCTGAGGCAAGTTCCAATAGAATGGGTCGGGGTCAGAGGAATTACGCCCAATATATCCGAATTGGGCGTAATTTTTTGCGTCGTTTAGATTTGAGTAGTAACCGTTGCTAACCAGCCAATTTGCGATGAACTCATAACCCGGTCCATCGCCTGCGTCCCAGCTATTTCCCCAGTTGACGAGGAACGAAGGGAAGGCGACTGGTTGGCAAATGAGAATCAGTATTAGAACCACAACTATAATTATTATTGACTTACACATTTTAATTTATTATAACGTGCGTCAAAGGCGAGCGCAATAAAAATTTCTTGCTTTTTTTAGGTAATATTTTTAAAGAAGTTTTATTATTGACAAAATTAAAGTTGTGCGTTATTTTAAACTAGTCTTATAAGGAGCATAAGCGATGAAAATTATCCCTGCGATATTGACGGATAAGCCGCAAAGCTTAAGAAATATGATTAAGCAGGCGGAAGATTTTTGCGATTTAGCTCAGATAGATATAATGGACGGAAAATTCGTGCCTTCTACGAGCATCTCGGCAGAAGATTTGGCCAAAGTTAAGACAAAATTAAAATTGGAAATTCACCTTATGGTAGATGAACCGAGTAAATATCTGAAACCGTTTAAAGAAGCAGGCGCAAGTAGGATAGTCTTTCATTATGAGTCAAAAGAAAATCCCTCCGAGGTTATTGCGAAAATTCGCGGTCTAGACTTGGAAGTCGGTCTTGCGATAAATCCGCCGACACAGCTTCCCGAAGTCAAACGTTTTTTAAAAGAGGTAAACGCGCTTCTTTTGCTTTCGGTGAACCCGGGCTTCTACGGCAGCAAGTTCCTCCCCGAAGTTTGCGATAAGGCAATGGTGCTTAAGAATATGAAGGGCAATTTTGTCGTTGCTATGGACGGCGGAATAAAGTTGGATAATATACTTATGATAAGGGACGCCGGGGTAGACGTTGCCTGTGTAGGAAGCGGAATTTTTGGGCAGGGCGACACGAAGCAAAACTATTATCGTCTCTTGGAAAAACTTGAAGGACGGTCCTGATTTTTGTGGACATTCTAAAAAAATGTGGTATACTTATATTAGAAAAGGAGGGTAGAGGAATGCGTCTATTAATTTGCCTTATGCTTGTGAGCGCGTTAATAGGCCTAATTGTAGCTCCTGCGATGACAGCAGATGATGTGACGAGGAAGATTCTGAAAGAAGGTTTAGTGGGTGCTGCAACGGGAGCGGTAGCTTCAGGGGCCTCCGGTGGTAAAGCAGGCAAAGGAGCATTGATCGGCGCCGGCACCAATATTGTCGGTGGAGCGCTTGTAGATGTTATAATGCCTGACCAAGCACCGACTACACCGTCAGGAGCGACCTTCCAGGATGGCTATACGAAAGGTTATCAGGACGGTTATCAGACCGGTTATCAAGCAGGATTAAAGGGTTCAGGAGCAGGAAAGTAGGCTTAATTTTAACGCGTGAATTTTAGTCAAAGCCCTTTGGCATTGCGTCAAGGGGCTTTTTGTTTTATAATATGCCTTAAAAAGGAAAAGGCGAATGAAGGGAAAGAGATTTAAAACCAGCAGTGTCGGCGCAATCATGAAGAAGGAATTCTTAGCGGTTCCTCACGAGGCGACGATAGAAGAGACGATAGGACATTTCCGTAAAACAACGGTGGAGAAAATATCAAAGCCATCCTATATTTATGTCGTAGATGAAGATGAACATTTAGTCGGTGTTATTCAGATGCGCGACCTTTTAAGCCGTCCTCCTCATACCTTCGTCAAGGATATTATGATAAAAAATGTCATCAAGGTGCACGACGATATGGACCAGGAGGAGGTAGTAAGGTTTTTTATAAGGCATAAATTTTTAGCGCTTCCGGTGGTGGACGACTCGCAAAGGTTAATCGGAATTGTCACTGCAGATGAAATGGTTGATATCGCAGAATTGGAGGCGGAAGAGGATATCGCTAAAATAATAGGAACCGGTGTCGACGAAATAACAACCCATTCCATACCGAGGATAGTACGGCTTAGACTTCCATGGCTTACAGTTAGCATTCTAAGTGGGCTTATATGCGCTTTTATTTTAGGATGGTTTCAATATGAACTCAAATCTATAATTGCCCTTGCGCTTTTCATACCGATAGTGCTCGGGCTTTCCGAAAGCACAGGAATGCAATCATCTACTATCGTCGTCAGGAATATCGCATTAGGCAGAGCAACTTTTAAAGACGTTGGTGGGCTTTTGCAAAAGGAGATATTAGTTGGGGCTATCGTTGGTTTAATTTGTGGTTCAGTGGTTGGAGCGACAGCATCGGTCTGGCAAGGAAGTCAAAACTTGGGAGCTGCGATTGGGCTTTCTATGTTGCTTGCCATTACTGCATCGGGCCTTATCGGCTCATTTCTGCCGCTTCTTTTCCGCGCGATAAAAATTGACCCAGCATTGGCTTCAGGACCGATAGTTTTAGCTACATGCGATATTGTTACTCTACTTATTTATTTTCGTCTGTCGGCGATAATGCTCCTTGGAAAAGGATAACATATGCGAAGGAGCGCAAGTTAACATGGCGAAAGTATATACCGATAAACACGCAAGGGCAGGCATCGATGCGAAGTTGCCGAGGATAGAATGCTGGCCGAATCAATATAAAGATTATGAAATCACTATTTCGATTCCGGAATATACTTCCATCTGTCCGCGGACTGCCTTGCCGGATTTCGGCACGATTACGGTTCGATACCTTCCGGATAGATTATGCGTCGAATTAAAATCGCTTAAATACTATATATTGGCTTATCGAAACTTGGGAATTTTCTATGAGAATGCGGTTAATAGGATTTTAAAAGATATAATTTCGGCGTGTAAGCCGAAGCGGTGTATCGTAACCGGAGAATTCAACATCCGCGGCGGAATGAAAACAACGGTTGAGGCAAGATATAATAGAAAACGATGAAGATAACGACCAAACGAGGCGATACAGGCAAGACGCAGATATTCGGCGGCAAAAGAATACCGAAGTATGATTTAAGAATTGAGGCCGAAGGCGCATTGGATGAGGCCATATCATTTCTGGGGTTTGCGAAGACAAAAGTTAAAAATTCGCATACAAAAAAAGTCATCCGTTCCATACAAAAGGATTTATTTAGGATAATTGCTGAGATTGCAAGAGAGAAAAAGGATGTGTTAAAATTCGAGAGGCGGATTAAGGAGCACGATGTAAAACAACTCGAGAATATAGGAGACATTATTGAAAAGAAGACGGAGATTCCCCCTTGTTTTGCAATTCCGGGAGTGAACGAAGAGTCCGCGAGTTTACATATCGCAAGGACGCTCGTCCGTCGGGCGGAGCGCGTTATTGCGGCGCTTAACAGAAAGAAAGAAATAAATCCGCAGATTTTAGCCTACCTAAACAGGCTATCCGACCTTTTATATGTTTTAGCCCGGCAGGAAGAAGGGAAACCGGATTTGTTGAAATATTAGGTTATAGGGACAGTCCCTGTGCTAATCGGAAGGGTGTCCCCATTTTTTTTGTTGAAATTTCTTGAAAGGATTGTTATACTTTATATATAAAAAAGGAGGGTAAAGCATGGCAGCGGCAAAGACTTTGGTTATAAAAGAAAATAGGCTCAAGGTAAACGGCACTGATTGTGCAAAGAATAAATCCAATGGGCATAAGAAGCAATGGTCAAAGCCTACCCTAGACGATGTATCAGGCAAGATAATGGCCCAGCCATATATCAGGTTTACTTAATCCAAATTCTAAAAATAAAATCAGGGACGGTTCTCAAGCCAAAGCGAGAAGTGTCCCCTATATAAGGATAATGGGGACACTTCTCCGATTAGCACCAGAACCGTCCCTAAATTAGGAGGAAGGATGCGTTTTGCTAAATTCGTAAAGATAAGACAGGAGAAATTTGGTGCGGTTGTTTTTGATACTTTAAAAGAGAAGGTGTATCTGACAAATGAAGTCGGAGGTCAGATTCTAAAATCGATTGAAGACGGTAGAGGAGAGGATGAGATACTAAAGTCATTAAAGGATTCATACGATGCCGATGCGTTCAAAATTCAAAATGAGGCGACATCTTTCATCGAACAACTTAAAAAAAATAATTTAGTTGAGGTAAAGTGAGATGACAGGCGAAAAGACAACGACGGTAATCAATGTATTGGAAAACGTAGGAATAGAGGACCTAGATTCGCCTCTATTTATAGCTTGGCAGTTGACATCCGTGTGCAATTTGGAGTGTTTGCATTGCTGCGAGGAATCGCATTATGCTTTTCCCGATGAGATGAACACGAAAGAAATAATGAATCTTTGCAGGCAGATAGCGGATGCAAAAATTCCTTATACCGCTATATCAGGTGGCGAGCCTCTTCTCCATCGCGATTTCTTTAAGATTTGCGAATTCTTAAGCGAGCATAACATAAGCCTTAAGGTCGAAACAAACGGCCTATACATAGATGAGGTAGTAGCGAAAAAATTTAAACGTCTTGGCTTCCGTTCGGTCCAGATAAGCATCGATGGCGCAACGGCTTCTACGCATCAGAAGATGAGATTAAATGCAGATTATGATAAAACGGTACGCGCTGTCAAATTATTAGTAGGCGAAGGCGTAAATACCGAGATAGTCTTTGTCCCCACTAAATTTAATTACGATGAGGTTGGACAAATGATAGATATGGCCGCCTCACTTGGCGTCTATGGATTTTATACGGGTAAGATAATGAGGATTGGTAGGGCAGCTAAGAATTGGTCCATATTGTGTCCGTCCGATAAAGAATATGAAGAGTTCTTTCAAATTCTCGAGAGCAAGGTCAAAGAATACGATGGGAAGATGAAGGTATATTATTATCCCTACGATGTGATTGAAGAATTAAAATATAGAGCCGAATTTCCTGCTGCCAGCCTTTTGGTTTTGCCGAACGGAAAAGTAAAATTAATAGGTCCTCTGCCGTTCACATGCGGAGATTTTAAAAGGCAGACCTTAAAAGAAGTCTGGGCGAATTATAAAAAGTTCTGGAAAGACCCGCGGGTCCTCGATTATACAAAAAAAGTAATAGAGGATCCTCGTCTATTGGCAGATTCGAATAAGTGGATTGAGTTATACGATTAGCGGACTTTTATCCTTACTACGATATAGGTTCTTCGTATTCGCCGGTATATTTCCTTACCTATTCGGCGCTTCCGTTGCTCATTATTATACAGGCTCTTTTAATACATTGTATTTTTGCATCGGCTTTATCGGCGTCGTCCTTTCATTAATCGGCGTTGAGACCTTCAACGAATATTTTGATTCTAAATATGGAGCAGATTTCATCTTTTCGCAAAAGCCTCGCGAGAAAATTCCCGAACATATTTTATGGATTGGTGTGCTATCCTTCTTTTTTGCCTTTCTCATAGGCATCTATTTAGCTTTGAGTTTAGGCTTTCCGATAATGATTTTTGCCCTACTCGGATTTTTTGCGGCGGCATTTTATGTAGGTCCCCCTATTAAATGGGCTTATCGGGGGTTGGGGGAGACGGTGATATTCTTAGCTTACGGGCCGATTATGGCAGTGGGAAGTTATTACGTTCAGACTAAGCGAATAGATTGCGAATCTGTATTTACCTCTTTAGTTCCGGGCTTTCTAATTTTGGCTTTGGCTATAGTTAATGAAATCCCGGATTATTTTCAAGATAAACTTGCGGGCAAGAGAAATATCGTGGTAAGGATTGGTCGAGAGAAAGCAGCTTATCTTTATGGCGCAGTTCTATTAGCTTTTTATGGTGTCGTTGCTTTAGGCATAATGCTTAGAAAATTTTCGATTTTTTCTGCGCTTGCTTTCCTTACGCTTCCTTTGGCGTATAGAGCTGTTCTAATCGCGCGCGAGGCCTTTGAGGACCCAAAAAGATTTACCGCTGTTATACGCGCGACCATAGCGATGTATCTAATTAATATTTTCATATTTATAATTGGCTATTGGAGATGAGAGAAATAGGGACGGTTCTAATTTTTCTGCTATCCCTTTTTATTGGGAATGTCGAAGCCGCTCAGCTTACGGTTGAGGATTTCAATACCCGTGGCGACCTTCACGAGTGGAAGGGGACTTGGGCGAAGAAGAACGCAAGCATCTCGGCGGATTATAGCAGCAAAGAGAGGCATGGTAACAGCGGCTCGTCGCTGGAATTAAAATATAATGTAAGCGCAGAAAAACAAGAGGCCGGTTTTTGGTACGGCCTTGAAGAAAAAGACCTAAGCGGATTGGGAGAGATAACCTTTTGGGTAAAGGGCGAAAAGGGCGGTGAGATATTTACGATAGGATTAAAAGATGATGTCTGGTTTGAGGAAAAATTAAGCGTAACCAAATATCTGCCGGAAGGAGTTAA
>CAZXJX010000022.1:11988-12649 GCA_964641235.1 uncultured Planctomycetia bacterium | reverse complement strand
CCGTGAAGGCGGACATACGGTAGGCGCTGGCGTCGTATCGGAGATAATAGGGTAACACCTATGCAAGAGCAGATTATTTTTGAATGTACGATATGCAGAAACAGGAATTATTCGTCTTCTAAAAACAAGAAGAACGTTACCGATAGATTAGAATTAAAAAAATTTTGCAAATTTTGCAGAAAACATACGCCGCATAAAGAAATAAAATAGATTTAGGCCTGTAGCTCTAATTGGTAGAGCAGCGGACTCCAAATCCGTGTGTTGGGGGTTCGAGTCCCTCCAGGCCTGCCAAATTTTGCAATGAATCAATTTAATTTTGGCAGGTAATATGGGACTCGAATGGAGCGAGCGCCAATCGACGCGCGACGAGTAAGGAGCGCAAGCTTGTCGATGGGCGCGAGAAGGTGAGCGCCCATAAGATTGGAAAAGCGAGCGCCACGATAGTGGTGCGCAGCGACAGCGAGCGGGTGGCCGACCCGAAGCCGACGATAGTCGGCTAAGGGCGCCGAGTCCCTCCAGGCCTGCCAGAAGGGGTGAAGTAAAACCCGATGGAAAAGGAGCAGTAAAAATATCAGGCAAGGTTCACCCCGTTAGAAATATCTAAGAATGCTAGAAGTGCAGATTTCTGACGGGGTGCATAAGGGGCTTGCCCCTTATGATG
>CAZXJX010000022.1:9860-11978 GCA_964641235.1 uncultured Planctomycetia bacterium | reverse complement strand
CCCCTTTATTTACTCTACGAAAATGAAATTTGTCGGAAATACAAAAAAATTTTGTGACGAAGTTACATCGGAGATGAAAAAAGTCTCTTGGTCGACGAGGAAGGAGTTATTGGCTTCTACCTGGATCGTCGTTGTGTCGGTTGTGATATTCGCTATAGTTTTAGGGATTTTTGATTTTTCTTTTTCAAAATTTATAAGTTTGATTTTGAGGCAAGGGCTTTAGTCGAAGATGGCAAAAAAGTGGTACGTTATTCATACGCAGACCGGAAGCGAAGAGAAGGTCAAGTCCGCGCTTGAAAGACGTGCTGAAGCGCATAATATGAAAGACATCATTTCACAAATTTTAATACCGACGGAGCAAGTATCGGAAGTAAAAGAAGGAAAGAAAAAAATTTCGCAGAGGAAATTCTTCCCCGGCTATCTTATGATCGAGATGGAATTAACCGACGACGCTTGGTACTTGGTAAAGAATACGCCCGGAGTTACAGGATTTATCGGAGAGAGGGCTAGGCCGGTTGCGCTTAGGGAGGAAGAGGTTCAAACGATATTAAAACAGGCCGAAGATAAAAAAGTTAAACCGACGCCGAAGGTGATATTTGAAAAAGGCGAATCCGTGAGAGTTAGCGACGGTCCGTTTACTAACTTTAACGGCGTCATCGAAGAGGTCAACCCCGACAAAGGCAAATTGAAGGTGTCGGTTACGATATTTGGGCGTTCCACGCCCGTGGAATTAGAATATTGGCAGGTAGAAAAAATTTAAATGGCCAAAAAGATTATCTCAACAATTAAATTATATTGTCCTGCAGGTCAGGCAAATCCTGCTCCGCCGGTTGGACCGGCTCTCGGTCAGCACGGCGTTAACATAATGGAATTTTGCAAAAAATTTAACGAGACGACGAAAACTCAGGAGGGATTGATTTTGCCCGTCGTCATATCAGTGTACGAGGATAAGACTTTTAGTTTTGTAGTTAAAAGCCCCCCATGCGCGGTATTATTGAAAAGGGCATGCGGACTAGCTAAGGCATCGGGTACGCCGAATAAGGAAAAAGTCGGAAAAGTCACAAAAGAGCAAGTTATCGAGATAGCGAAAATGAAAACAAAGGACTTAAATACCGATAATGTAGATAAGATGATAAAAATCGTCGAAGGGACTGCCCGGAGTATGGGCATCGAAATTGAGGGATGAGGGTAAGAGTTTGATGGCAGTAGCTAGCAAGAGAGTAAAATCGTTTCAAAATTTGGTAGACAAATCGAAATCATATTCCTTAAAAGAAGCGATAGGAATTTTGAAGAAATCGCCTCGGGTGAAATTTGACGAATCCGTCGATTTGGCCATAAAGCTCGATATAGATCCCAAACAGTCTGAACAAATGGTAAGAGGCACTGTAATCCTGCCGCATGGTACCGGAAAGGCAAAAAAGGTTGCGGTATTTTGCAAAGGTGAAGCGCAACATAAAGCCAAGGAATCAGGGGCGGATTATGTTGGAGCCGAAGATTTAATAGAGAAGGTCTCGCAAGGATTTTTGGATTTCGATGTAGCGGTGGCCACGCCCGATATGATGAGGGATTTAAGCAAACTCGGGAAAATTTTAGGCCCAAGAGGATTGATGCCCAATCCGAAAGCAGGCACGGTTACCGAAGATGTGGCGAAGGCCATCAAGGAAGTGAAAGGCGGGAAAATAGAATTCAGGATGGACAAGATTTCGAATATAAATTTGACGGTCGGAAAAATCTCATTCGACGAAAAAGCGATTTATGATAATGCGCTTGCCCTGATTGAAGCGGTACAGCATGCCAGGCCGCAAACGCTAAAAGGAAATTACGTAAGATCAATTTCGATATCGACGACAATGGGACTAGGTGTTAGGCTGGATATTCCCAACCTGACAAGAGGATAATTGTATGGAAAAGATGGGGCGTAAGTTTAAAGAATTGATGGTCGAGGAAGTGGAAGAATTAGTCAAGGATAGCCCTTATCTTTTCTTTGTGAACCTTCAGAAATTGCCCGTTTCCAAAGTCGAATCGCTGAGGCATTCGCTAAAAAATTCTGCGTCGGATTTAAAGGTCGTCAAAAATTCTATTCTTCAAATCCCTGAGTCTGCGCTTGAGCCGCTCCTT
>CAZXJX010000022.1:0-9850 GCA_964641235.1 uncultured Planctomycetia bacterium | reverse complement strand
ATTCTTAAGTTGGCTTTGAAAAAACGTAAATTGGAACCGCTATGTGATTTTGCCGAAGGCTCCTGTGCAGTAACTTTTGGCAGAAACGACCCCATTAAAACATCCAAAATATTATTCGATTTCTCGAGGGCGCAAGAGGGCTTGAAAATAAGGGGAGGTTACGTTGACGGCCAGGTCTTAATGGCGGATAAAATAAAAGAGTTAGCGATGTTACCTTCGCGAGAGGTATTACTTGCGAAGTTAATCGGGACTATGAATGCGCCTTTAAACGGATTGGTTAACGCATTGAACGGCAATTTACAGAAGCTAGCTTACGTTTTGGACGCCGTTTCTAAAAAAGGAGGTTAAGATGACAGAGGCAAAAGAAAAGACAGAACTTAGCGAGAAGTTGAACGATATCGTTAAATCTATCGAGAAGATAACCGTGTTGGAACTTTCAACGCTCGTTAAGGCATTGGAAGAAAAGTTCGGAGTAACCGCGGCAGTTCCGATGGCGGCTGCGGCATCGGTTGCACAAGCGGCAGCCGGCGCGCCACAAGCTGCAGCTGAGGAAAAAACGATGTTCACCGTTGTATTAGCGGAAGTCGGCGCGAATAAGATTCAGGTTATAAAAGAGATCCGTGCCGTAACGACCCTCGGCTTAAAAGAGGCTAAGGATTTAGTCGATTCAGCTCCTAAGACAATCAAAGAAAATATTCCTAAAGAAGAAGCCGAAAATATAAAGAAGAAACTGGAAGCCGTTGGCGCTAAAGTTGAACTCAAATAATCTCAAGAAACCACAGATTACACGAGATTTTCACCAGATTGTATCATTTTCTTGTGTTAATCTTGTGAAATCTTGTGGTTTCATATTTATTTATGAAAATGACCATTAAACGGAAGAATTACGCAAAATTACCCGAACTCTTTGATATGCCCCATCTGCTTGATGTTCAAGTTCGCTCTTTCGAGGATTTTCTACAGTTGAACGTCCCGAAAGCGAAGAGAGAGAGAAGTGGCTTGGAAGAAGTATTTTTTGAGTTCTTCCCTATAGAGAGCCCGGACGGAAGCTATAGGCTTGAATATTTAAATTATTCTTTGGGCAAGCCGAAATACGACGAACTCGAATGCTTCAGGCTGGGCATGACTTATGCTTCGCCGTTAAAAGTGAAACTCCGCTTACGAGGTAAAAAGGATATAAAAGAACAAGAGGTTTATCTTGGCGAATTGCCTTTGATGACCGCCACAGGTACCTTTATAGTCAATGGCGATGAGCGAGTCATCGTAAGCCAACTGCATCGTTCTCCCGGCGTATCTTTCGAAGAGGAAATACATCCGAGCGGTAAAAGGCTATTCTCCGCACGAGTGATTCCATATAGAGGCGCTTGGATAGAATTTGAATTTGATATAAATGACTGCGTCCATGCAGTAATAGACAGACGAAGAAAAGTAATAGCGACGGTCCTCCTTCGCGCGTTGGGATATTCGAGCGATAACGATATCTTAGACGCATTCTGCGGGATAGACAATATTAAATTAGAGAAGAAACAGGATTTAAAGAATTTAGTCGGAAGCACAATCGCAAGTGATATGGTTTTGGATGAGAAAACCGGCGAAGCATTAAATTTGAAATATAAGAAGATAACCAAGGAATTAGCGGATGAATTGTGGGAAAAGAACGGGATTAGGTCTATACAAATTTTAAAGCTTCCTTCTTCGGAGATACTGAATACACTCGAGCGGGATCATCTTAAATCGCGGGACGAGGCGTTAGTTGACATTTATAGAAAGCTACGTCCAGGCGATCCGGCGACGGTTGAATCCGCGCAAGGCCTTATAAATAGATTGTTCTTCGATTCGAAGAGGTATGATTTAGGAAATGTCGGAAGGTACATTATAAATAGAAAAGTTGGTTTAGATTTGCCGTTGACTCAACGAACGATTACCCCGCAGGATTTAGTCGCTGTAATAAAGTATTTAATAAAGTTGAAGAACGGCGAAGGCCAAATCGACGATATCGATCATCTGGGCAATAGGCGAGTCCGTACGGTGGGAGAGCTTCTTCAGAATCAGTGCAGAATCGGTTTAGCGCGCCTGGAAAGGTCCATCCGCGAGAGGATGTCCATATATGACCTCGAAAATATCGTGCCGCATAATCTAATAAATTCCAAGTTAGTTTCCAGCGTAATCAGAGATTTTTTCGGCCGCTCCCAACTTTCTCAATTTATGGATCAGACGAACCCATTGGCGGAAATGACTCATAAGCGCCGTTTAAGCGCTTTAGGTCCTGGCGGGTTGTCTCGTGAGCGCGCCGGATTTGAAGTTAGAGATGTCCAACATTCTCATTATGGGCGAATCTGCCCTATAGAAACACCTGAAGGTCCGAATATCGGACTCATTGCATCGTTGTGCACATATGCCCGCATCAATGAATTCGGATTTATTGAGACGCCGTATAGAAAATCGGAAAAAGGCAAAGTCACAGAAAAAATAGATTACCTATCCGCCGACGTAGAGGACCAACATATAATTGCACAAGCGAATGCCAAGTTGGACGGACGCGGGTATTTCGCAGATGGCGATATCTCTTGCCGGTTTAGGGGCGATTTCCCAATAGTGTCTAAGGAGAAGGTCGACTATATGGATGTAAGCCCCCGACAGCTGGTTTCTATTGCAGCAAGCCTTATACCGTTCTTAGAGCATGATGATGCAAACCGCGCTTTAATGGGGTCCAATATGCAGCGTCAAGCAGTTCCGCTATTGACGACAGAAGCTCCGTTAATCGCGACAGGGATAGAAGATAGAGCCGCGAAGGATTCGGGCGCTGTTGTAGTTGCGAAGGAAGACGGAATAGTTAAGTCCGCGCAAGCCGATGAGATTGTAATCGCAGATAAGACTTACAAATTACGAAAATTCGCACGTTCGAATGCAGATACTTGCATAAACCAAAGGCCGATTGTAAAGGTTGGTCAAAAGGTTAAAGCAGGTGATGTTATAGCTGACGGGCCAGCGACTTCTCAGGGTGAACTGGCACTTGGGAAGAATCTCCTCGTCGCTTTTATGCCATGGCGGGGCTACAATTTTGAAGATGCTATTATAATAAATGAAAGATTAGTCAGGGACGATCTCTTTACTTCGATTCATATCGAGGAATTTGAGATCGAGGCACGGGATACTCGCTTGGGCAATGAGGAGATAACGCGCGACATTCCGAATGTCAGCGAAGATGCGTTAAAAAATTTAGATGAGCATGGGATCGTAAGAATTGGGGCAGAAGTCGAACCGGGCGATATTTTGGTAGGCAAGGTTACGCCGAAGAGCGAAACAGAGCTTTCGCCGGAGGAAAAATTACTGCGCGCGATTTTTGGCGAAAAAGCAGGCGATGTGCGAGACGCATCTTTGATTGTTCCGCCGGGCGTTGAGGGCACTATCGTAGAAGTTAAGGTATTTAGCAGAAGGGGCGGCAAGGCAAAAACAAAAGAGGAATTGCAAAAAGAGATTTCGCAGATTGAAGGTATTAAGAAATATTATCAAAGTCAAATTCAACATATAAAGAAAGAGAAGGCCCGCAAATTAGCGAAACTTTTGGTTGGGCAAAAAGTGATATCCAGCCTTGTGGATGATGAAACCGGCGAGGCATTGATACCCAAAGATAGGACCATAAGACAGACGGATTTGAGGAAACTGGAGAGATGCGATCTCGATAATATTAAATTGCTGGATAATAAAGAAGTCGAAGACGAAGTAAGGCGCGTAATAAGGATTCTTAACGACCAGATAGACGAATTGGAATACGAAGAAGAGCGGGAGATAGACAAGATAAAACGGGGCGACGAGCTTCCTGCTGGCGTCTTGAAAAAGGTAGTGGTTTTGGTAGCCACCAAAAGGAAGGTTCAGGTCGGAGATAAAATCGCAGGCCGTCACGGAAACAAGGGAGTTGTCGCTAAGATAGTGCCTGAAGAGGATATGCCGTATTTGCCGGATGGCAAAACGGTGGATGTGATATTGAACCCCTTAGGCGTTCCGTCAAGAATGAACGTGGGGCAGATTTTGGAAACGCATTTGGGGTGGGCTGCCAAAGTTTTAGGAATCCATATCGCATCGCCGGTTTTTGACGGAGCAAAGGAAGAAGAGATTAAGCAGGAATTAAAAAAGGCAAATTTGCCTGAGGACGGCCGCATCACATTATACGATGGATTAAGCGGCAAACCCTTTGATCAGGAAATTACAGTCGGATATATCTATATGATGAAATTGATTCATCTTGTCGATGAGAAAATTCACGCACGTTCCATAGGGCCATATTCGTTAGTTACCCAGCAACCCTTAGGCGGCAAAGCCCAATTCGGCGGACAGAGATTTGGCGAGATGGAAGTATGGGCGCTTGAGGCATACGGTGCAGCTTTTACCCTACAGGAACTCTTGACGGTAAAATCCGATGACGTGATTGGACGGACAAGGATTTATGAAGCGATCGTAAAAGGAGAAAACGCTCTGCAGCCAGGCACGCCGGAGTCATTCAACGTTTTAGTGAAAGAACTTCAAAGCCTTTGCTTAGACGTAAGGACGGAGAAAAAGAAATAAGATGGTTCGAGAAAATATCCTTCAAAAGCCGAAAGCGCTAAAAGAAGAGACGCAAAGGCCTCGCGAGAAAATGATAGACGAGATAAGCCCGTTTGATGCCATAACTATCAAGGTAGCATCTGCGGATGTAATCCATTCTTGGTCAAGAGGCGAAGTTAAAAAACCCGAGACGATAAATTATAGGACATTCAAACCTGAAAAGGACGGCTTATTTTGCGAAAAGATATTTGGGCCCACAAAGGATTGGGAATGCAACTGCGGAAAATACAAACGAATCAAATATAAAGGCATTATTTGCGATAGATGCGGTGTTGAGGTGACGTTGTCCAAAGTAAGGCGAGAGAGAATGGGGCATATCGAGTTAGCGGCACCCGTATCGCATATTTGGTTCTTCAAAGCTATGCCGAGCAGGATGGGGGCATTATTGGATTTAAATTTAAGGGATTTAGAGAGAGTTTTATATTATGAGGAGCATATCGTCGTAAATCCCGGCGATACGCCGTTGAAAAAGAAGCAACTGTTGACAGAGGAACAATATCAAGAAGCCATTGAAAAATATGGGCATAGGTTTGTTGCAAAAATGGGCGCTGAGGCAATCAGGGATTTATTAAGGGAAATAGACTTAGATAAGATGGCCCAGAAATTTCACGGCGATTTGAAAAAGGCAAAAGCGGAACAGACGCAAAAGAAAGCCACGAAAGTATTAAGGATTGTGGAGGCGTTCAGGAAATCCGGAAACAAACCCGAGTCTATGATTCTGGACGTAATTCCGGTATTGCCGCCGGATTTGCGACCCTTGGTGCCGCTTGACGGAGGAAGATTCGCGACGAGCGATTTAAACGACTTATACCGAAGAGTAATAAATAGAAACAGCCGCTTGAAAAAGCTCATGGAATTGAAGGCGCCGGAAATCATAATAAGGAATGAGAAACGGATGTTACAAGAGGCAGTTGATGCGCTTTTCGATAACGGGCGGCACGGAAGGGCAGTCTTGGGTCCCGGAAATAGGCCGCTTAAGTCTTTAAGCGATATGCTTAAAGGAAAACAGGGAAGATTTCGACAGAACCTTTTAGGAAAACGCGTTGATTATTCCGGAAGGTCTGTTATCGTTGTTGGGCCTGAGTTAAAACTTCATCAATGTGGATTACCCAAGAAGATGGCGCTAGAATTGTTTGAACCATTTATAATTAGAAAATTAAGAGAACAAGGTTTTGTTCATACCATAAAGAGCGCAAAAAAGATGGTTGAAAAGGCACGCCTCGAAGTATGGGATATTCTTGATGAAGTTATCAAGGAGCACCCCGTCCTATTAAACCGCGCACCAACGCTTCATAGATTAGGAATTCAAGCTTTTGAACCGATTTTGATTGAAGGTAAGGCCATTAGAATTCATCCCTTGGTTTGCACCGCTTTTAATGCCGATTTCGACGGCGACCAGATGGCAGTCCATATCCCGCTTTCTGTTGAAGCCCAGATGGAATCGAGACTGCTTATGCTATCCGTAAATAACATATTCTCGCCTGCAAACGGAAGTCCCATTACTACCCCGACACAGGATATCGTTTTAGGATGTTACTATGTTACGAAGGAAAAAGAAAGGGATAAAGGCGAAGGGAAGATATTTAGCGACACGGAAGAACTTATGATTGCCTTAGAGGATAGGCAAGTAGGTTTACACGCGAAGGTTAAAGTAAGGATAAACGGCAAATTAATTGACACCACAGTCGGTAGAGTGTTGTTTAATGGCATATTTCCGACGGGATTTGAATTTGTCAACGAGACTATGGACAGGTCGAAACTCAGCGATGTTGTCGTAAAAGCGTATAAACAATTCGGCCATGATAGGATAATTCAACTTTTGGATGACTTGAAGAAAATGGGATTTGAGATGGCTACCTTGGCTGGAATTTCTATAGCCGTTGATGACCTTCGAATTCCGAAAGAGAAAGCCAAATATATAAAAGATGCCCGAGAAGAAGTGCTTAACGTCGAAAACCAATACAGAAAAGGTTTGATCACGGATGGCGAGAGATATAATAAAGTTATTGATATTTGGACATATACGACTGACAAGATATCGGATATGATCTTTGATGAATTGGACTCGTTTAATCCGATACTTATGATGGCGGATTCTGGAGCGCGCGGCTCGAAACAGCAGATAAGGCAGCTTGCGGGCATGAGAGGTTTAATGGCAAAACCATCAGGTGAGATTATAGAGAGCCCCATAACCGCTAATTTCCGAGAAGGTTTAACCGTTTTGGAATATTTCATTTCTACGCACGGAGCGAGGAAGGGGTTAGCCGATACCGCCCTTAAGACCGCGGATTCAGGATATTTAACCCGAAGGCTCGTTGACGTAGCACAGGATGTAATTATTAACGAAGAAAACTGCGGTACGTTAAACGGAATTTTCGTAAGCGCGATAATAGAAGGCGATGAAATTGTCGTTCCGTTGAAGGAGAGGATTATCGGAAGGGTCGCCTTAGATAATATAGTTGACATAATTACCGATGAAGTTATTGTTGCGGCCGGCCAAGAAATTAATGAGGAAGCAGCGGACCGAATTGAGCAAGCAGGGGTAGAAATGATCCGAATCAGATCCGTTTTAACCTGTGAGGCCAAGCACGGGGTGTGCGCTAAATGTTACGGTCGTAATTTAGCGACAGGCAGGATGGTTGAACTGGGAGAGGCTATCGGAATAATCGCGGCTCAATCCATCGGAGAGCCGGGCACTCAGCTTACGATGAGGACGTTCCACATAGGCGGCACCGCGTATCGAGTTGTGGAACAATCATTCATTAAGGCGAAGAATAAAGGCATTGTAAAATATCACAATCTAAGAGTGGTGAAAAAGGAAAAGGGCTACGTTGTATTAAATAGAAATGGTCAAGTTTCAATTAACGATGAAGCAGGACGAGAGTTAGAAAGGTATCCTGTTCCTCACGGCGCTATATTAGCCGTAGAGGGAGATAAGAAAGTTTCGAAAGAGGAAATTTTTGTTAAATGGGATCCTTACACGTTGCCGATACTTACAGAGGTAACAGGGAAGGTTCAATATGAGGACATCAAAGAAGGCATTACGATGAGGGAAGAGGTTGATTCGGATACCGGATTGACCGATAGAGTTATAGTAGAGCATAAGGGAGAATATCATCCGCAGCTTATCATTTTGGATAATAAGGACGAGGTATTGGCGATCTATCCGATTCCTGCCGGCGCTCATATCGTAATAAAAGACGGGCAGAAGGTTTCAGCAGGAGATTTGATTGCGAAGACACCTCGAAAGACAATCAAGACGAAGGATATCACCGGCGGTTTGCCCCGTGTTGCAGAATTGTTCGAGGCGCGCAGGCCAAAGGATCCGGCGATTATAAGCGAAATTGACGGCGTAGTTGAATTCGGCCCTTCCAAAAAAGGCCAAACTCGCGTCATCGTAACGAGTTCAACGAGAATGAAAAAGGAGTACATCATTCCTCACGGAAAACATTTGAACGTTTACAAGGGCGATAAGGTTATAGCGGGGCAACAATTAATAGACGGGCCTGTCGATCCTAAAGACATATTGCGCGTATCAGGCGATAAGAAATTGCAGGAATATTTAGTTAATGAGATACAAGAAGTCTATAGGTTCCAGGGCGTCAAGATTAACGATAAACATATTGAAGTGATTGTCCGACAGATGTTGAAGAAAGTAAGCATAGAAGACCCGGGCGATTGCGATTTTCTCGTTGGCATGCAAGTGGACAAATTTAGATTTAAAGAGGAAAATGAGCACATCAAGAAAAAAGGCGGAAAACCTGCAAGCGCGGCACCGATTTTACTTGGGGTAACTAAGGCGGCGCTTTCAACGGATAGTTTCATCTCCGCTGCTAGCTTCCAGGAGACAACCAGAGTTTTAACCGACGCAGCGGCAAGCGGCAAGCGCGATGAATTACGCGGGCTTAAAGAGAATGTTATAATGGGACATTTAATCCCTGCAGGAACCGGCTTTGAGGCGCACAGAGATGTAGAGGTTACGAAGAACCTGTAGTTTTAAGGAGAGAAGATGCCAACTATTGCTCAATTGATAAGATTAGGAAGGGAACAAAAGAGAAAGAGGACAAAATCTCCGGCCTTAAAAGCTTGTCCGCAAAAGAGGGGAGTTTGTTTACAAGTTAAGACGATGACGCCCAAAAAACCGAATTCAGCGTTGAGGAAAATCGCAAGGGTTAGGCTTACAAACGGTGTTGAAGTTACCGCTTATATCCCCGGCGAAGGTCATAATTTACAGGAGCACTCTATAGTTTTAGTCCGCGGCGGGAGGGTTAAAGATTTACCCGGCGTTAGATATCATATTGTACGCGGGACACTGGATGCCGCAGGCGTTACGCAACGTAAAAAATCTAGATCAAAATACGGCGCGAAGATGCCCAAGTAAATTTAGCGTATGGTTTATGGTGTATAGTGTATAGCTTATCAAAGAGGAAATATGAGAAGACGAAGAGCTGAAGAAAAAGAGAAGTTACCAGATCCGAAATATAAATCGAAAGTAGTCTCGAAGTTTATTAATATGATGATGGAACGAGGAAAGAAATCGCTTGCGGAGAAGATAGTCTATTCCGCTTTTGATATGTCCGCGAAAAAAGTCGGAAAAGAACCGCTCGAAGTTTTTCAAAAAGCGTTAGACAATGCTAGGCCTCTCGTGGAATTAAAGTCAAGAAGGGTCGGAGGAGCTACTTATCAGGTTCCTGTAGAGGTTAGGCAGGATAGGAGCATCTCCATCGCGATGAGGTGGATCAGGGATTTCGCAAGGTCTCGTAAGGGAAAGCCTATGGTAGAAAAATTGGCCGATGAGATAGTGAGCGCCTATAAAGGCGAAGGTTCCGCAGTTAAAAAACGCGAAGATACTCATAAGATGGCTGAAGCCAATAAGGCATTTAGCCATTTTAGATGGTAATTATGGAAGATGACACCAAAATCACAATTTGCGTTAGATGAGTTAGAAATGACAAGGCAATATTCTTTAGAAAGAACGAGAAATATCGGTATAATCGCCCACATTGATGCGGGCAAGACTACGACTACGGAGAGGGTCCTCTTTTACACAGGCAGGGTCCATAAAATTGGCGAGGTCGACGAAGGGACCGCGACGATGGATTGGATGGTTCAGGAGCAGGAAAGAGGTATTACTATAACCTCTGCGTGCACGACTTGTTTCTGGAGAGACGTGCGCATTAATATTATAGATACGCCCGGACACGTTGATTTTACCGTTGAGGTAGAGCGTTCGCTAAAGGTCTTAGAC
>CAZXJX010000021.1:9496-13046 GCA_964641235.1 uncultured Planctomycetia bacterium | reverse complement strand
GCGGGCCTCCCGGTTTATACTTGTCCTTCGGCCAAAATCTCGAGGAATCGGGCGTAAGCACTTCGTCGATTAAAATTATTTTGCCTTCGGACGATACGCCGAATTCAAATTTCGTATCCGCAATCAGTATCCCTTTCGATTCCGCGTAGTCAGATGCCTTTTGGTATATCGCCATGCTTTTGCTTTTAACCATATCAAAAATTCTGTCGCCTATCTTTTTTCTGGTATAGCCTTCAGTTATATTTATATCGTGCCCTACATCCTCTTTCGTCGCAGGAGTAAATATCGGCTCCGACAATTTATCCGATTCCTTTAAACCCTTCGGCAATTTTATGCCGCAGACTTCGCCGTTTTCTTTATATTCTTTCCAGCCCGAGCCCGATAGATATCCCCTGACTACGCATTCTATCGGAAGCGGCTTTGTCTTTTTAACCGACATCGAGCGGCCCTCTAAAATATTTATCGAATCCCCGAGCCTTTCGCGAAGGGGCTCTAAGTCAAATGAAATTACGTGGTTCTCGATGATATCCTTGGTAAAATCAAACCAGAATTTCGAGATCTGCGTCAGCACTTTTCCTTTGTACGGAATGCCGTCGGACAAGACCACATCGAAACATGAAATCCTGTCGGTTGCGACTATTAGAAGTACATCGTCGACTTCATAAACATCCCTTACCTTCCCGCGCTTATAAAGCCGCAATGGGATGCCTTCCGTCGTTAACAAAATGCCCTCTTTAATCATAGCCCTATGCGTTTGTAAATCCTATCGACGTTCTTCGTATAATAATTCAAATCGAAGCAGGATTCTATATCTTCGTGGGCGAGGAAACGCGCGACGTCGTTATCTTCCATCAATATCGCCCTGAAATCTATATTCTCCTTCCAAGCCCTCATCGCACATTTTTGAACCAAATCATACGCCTCGCGCCTGGACAATCCCTTGCCTATTAATGTAAGCAAAACCCTCTGCGAAAAAATTAAACCTTTAGTCTTATTCAGGTTTTCAATCATATTTTCGGGATAGACCGCCAAATGCGAAACGATATCGACGAACGTATTGAGCATATAATCCAAAAGTATGCACGAATCCGGAATTATAATCCGTTCGACGGATGAATGCGTGATATCTCGTTCGTGCCACAACGAAATATTTTCCATAGCCGCCAGCGCATTCGCCCTTAAGACCCGCGCTAATCCGGCGACTCGCTCGCAGGTAACGGGATTGCGTTTGTGCGGCATTGCGGATGAACCCTTCTGTTCCTCGGAGAAATATTCCTCCGCTTCCAGGATTTCCGTGCGCTGTAGATTTCTAATCTCGGTTGCGTATTTTTCCAGCGAACTGCCTAGAATCGCCAGCGTCGTTAAAAATTGGGCGTGGCGGTCGCGTTGCAAAATCTGTGTCGAAATCGGCGCGGGCTTTAACTCCAGTTTTTTGCAAACATATTCTTCGACCGCAGGGTCGATATTCGCGAACGTGCCGACCGCACCCGATAGTTTCCCATAGCTTATAACATCTTTTGCCTGTTTAAGCCTTTCGATGTTGCGCTGTGTCTCAGCGTAAAATAACGCGAACTTCAACCCGAATGTCGACGGCTCCGCGTGAACCCCATGAGTCCTTCCGACGCAGACCGTATTTTTGTATTTCCTCGCCTTCTTTGCAAGCGCTATATTCAGCCGTTTTAAATCCTCGATTAATAAATCCCCTGCCTGCCTCATCAGAAGCGAAAGAGAGGTATCTAAAACATCGCTTGAGGTCAAACCCATATGTATATACTTTGCCGCATCCCCTACGTTCTCGGAAACGTTCAATATAAACGCTATTACATCGTGCTTCGTATCTTTTTCTATTTCCTTTATACGTTCGACGTCGAACCTGGCGCGTTTCTTTATCTCTGAAAGCGCGCCCTTTGGCATCAGACCTTTTTTTGAAAACGCCTCGCACGCCTTTACTTCGACGTCGAGCATCTTCTGAAATTTGTTCTGGTCTTCCCAGATTTTGCCCATTTTAGGCAGGGTATATCTGTCTATCATATTGCCTCCGATAGTGAAGAAAACAAAACAAAAGGTATTTTGTGGGACATATCTTTACTGCTTCGTTAATTGAGGAAAACGTATTTGTTGGTGTAGGCTATTCTTACAATTATTTATACCACAATTGACTTGTGGTGTCAAACCAAAAATATAGCGGAGCACGATTAGCTCAACCACAAGATATTGATGAAACAAAAAAGGCGAAGCATGAATACTTCGCCTTTTTATCTGGTAGCGGGGGGCCGATTTGAACGGCCGACCTCAAGGTTATGAGCCTTGCGAGCTACCAGGCTGCTCCACCCCGCGGTAACGGTCTCGGACTTTCTCCGAGCTGTCTTATTTTTAAGTTCCAACTTTTGAAAGAACACAACCTCTTTACGACTTACGGTCAATCGTCCGAGCTGCGTTGCAAGGAGACAAACGTAGTTTTTCTCCTTGCTATTCCTCTTTTCCTAAAAGGAATTCTTCCTTAGAGGAACTTTTTCAAAGAACTTTCTACTTCTTTTCTCGTCGGCAGTGAGGGTTGGGCGCCCAGGCGTGTTACTGAAATCGCCGCGCAACAATTTGCGAACTTTGCGGCCTCGATTAAATCACGGCCCTCTGAAACCGCAACCGCCAACGCCCCGCAGAAAGAATCGCCAGCCGCCGTCGTATCAATCGCTTTCACTTTCGGCGCTGGCAGATGTTCTGCGCCATATCTATCTATCAAAACAGACCCTAAACTGCCGAGTGTAATTATAACAAAGTTGACCTGCCTTTTCAAGAGAATTCGCCCTGCCTTAATCGCGGAATTTATATCTTTCACCTTTATGCCCGTCAATCCTTCCGCCTCGGTCTCATTGGGAACTAAAATATCGACCTTCTTTAATAAAGCATTATCTAATTTTTTAAACGGCGCTGGATTTAAAATTACCTTTATGCCCGCCCTTTTCGCAATTCCGATTGCTTCCCTGACCGCATCGAGGGGCACCTCGAGTTGAAGCAATAAAACCTTGGAGCGCTCTATTACGCCGCTCGCCCTTTTTATATCGTTGATACTTAAAAATCTATTCGAACTCGGCGCCACCGCAATTTGATTTGCGCCGCTTTTATCAATAAATATTACCGCCGCGCCGGAAGGATGTTTTCTGTCGCGGATGATATATCTTATATCGATTCCCGACCTTTTGAAATTCTCAACCGATTTATCGCCGAAATAATCGCATCCAATCCGCGCGACGAACGCAACATCAGCACCTAACCTCGCGATCTGAACTGCCTGATTTGCGCCTTTCCCGCCGGCCGCTATTATGAACTTGCTGCCTAAAACTGTCTGGCCTCTTTTAGGCAGACAATCTACCTTGACAGAAAAATCCGTATTTGAACTTCCGACGACGGTTATCATTAGGATATGATGAAAACTAGAACTTGCCCTTTTGCCCTCGTTTTTCCTCGAAGTGCTTTCTTAAGTCCGCTTGCCGCTTTTCGCTCTCCTTCAAAAAACTTTTTAACTTCTCTTCGAAAGTCGAGGTCTTAAAGC
>CAZXJX010000021.1:0-9486 GCA_964641235.1 uncultured Planctomycetia bacterium | reverse complement strand
GTGAGATGAAAAATTTCCTTGGCGGCCATTTTCAAAACGGCGCGCCTGCTCCCTAGGACGGGTTGCCGGTTCTTTCTGTTCTTTTAACGTGAGGTCTATTTTCCCGTCAGGCGAAATCGTCTTGATCCTCGCCTTTACTTTATCTCCGACCTTTAAATGGTCGCTGACGTCCTTTACGTACGAATCCGAAATCTGCGAAATATGTATCAGGCCTTTTTTGCCGTTTGCAAATTGCACGAATGCGCCGAAGTCGGAAATGCGCACGACCTCCGCTTCAATGGTATCGCCTACTTTTAAGACCTGACTTAATACCTGACTCGAACTGCTTGGACTTTGTCCGTCGCCGTTACTGTGCATCCTTGTTTTCAACCCTTACAATCGTCTCGCCCTTTTTCGTAACCTGAAGTTTATCGCGCGCGACCTTCTCTATATAGGTGGGGTCTTTCTGAAGCTTCTCCTGTTCCTTGCGTAAATCGACCTCTGATTTTTTTAACCTTTCTATTCTATCGTCTAATTTTGATTGGCGAGATTTCAATTGGTGGTATCTTGATATGCTGGGCAAAAATATTATTACGAGGACGGCCGATGCAAAAAATAGAATCCAGATTACTTTCTTTTTTGCCACAATTTGCCTCCGTAAATCGCCTCTTTGCCTAATCCTTCCTCGATGCGTAAGAGCTCGTTATACTTTGCAATTCTTTCGCTTCTGGATAACGAACCCGTCTTAATCTGCCCGACGTTTGTGGCAACAGCCAAATGAGAAATCGTAGTATCCTCGGTTTCGCCCGAACGGTGAGAGATTACCGCGGCATATCTGTTCTTCTTTGCGAGTTCGATAGCATCCAAAGTTTCCGTAAGAGTCCCGATTTGATTTACCTTGATTAATATCGAATTCGCACAACCCTCCTCTATTCCCTTTTTAAGCCACTTTATATTCGTAACGAATAGGTCGTCTCCGACTAACTGAATTTTCGCGCCCAATTCCTTTGTCAAATCCTTCCATCCGCTCCAATCGTTTTCCGCCAGGCCATCTTCGATGGAAGCAATCGGGTAGTCCTTAACCCACCGCGAATAAAATTTAATCATATCGTCAGAGGTCTTTTCTGACGTAGTTTCAGAACGCAGGATATATTTTCCGTCCTTGTAAAATGAAGAAGCGGCTGGATCAAGCGCGATGTAAATATCCTTACCCCCTTTATATCCAGCGGCGGATATCGCCTCCAAAATTACCTCAATCGCCTCGCGGTTCGATTTTAAATTCGGCGCGAAGCCGCCTTCATCGCCGACCGATGTAGAGTTGCCTCGTTTCTTCAGTATCGATTTTAAATTATGGAAGACCTCGGCACCCATACGCAGCGCTTCTTTAAAATTGGGCGCGCCGATGGGGGCAATCATAAATTCCTGCAAATCCAAATTATTATCCGCGTGAAGCCCGCCGTTTACGATATTCATTAGGGGCACGGGAAGAGTCTTCGCTTTCGCCCCGCCCAAATATTTATACAAAGGTAAGCCCTTCGAATGCGCGGCCGCTTTTGCTGCAGCGAGCGAGACGCCTAAAATCGCGTTTGCGCCGAGCCTTGATTTATTCGCGGTGCCGTCCAACTCTATCAGAAATTTATCCAGCGATTTTTGATTGAAGGGGTCCTTGCCTTTTATGTGAGGACCGATAATCTCCGTCACATTGCAGACGGCCTTTAACACACCCTTTCCTAAATACCGGCTTTTATTTCCGTCGCGCAACTCAAGCGCTTCGTGTTCCCCTGTCGATGCGCCCGAGGGGACCGCGGCGCGACCTAATGTGCCGTCGCTTAAAATGCAATCAACTTCTACGGTGGGGTTGCCGCGTGAGTCTAATATCTCACGGGCTAAAACTTTTGAAATATTCGCATTACGTGTTTTTGGCATAATCTATAATATATGATATCCGACGATAAATGTCAATGGGTTTAATCCTCCTCGGGAGGAGTGGCTATTTTTACGGGTAATTTAAAGGAACTTATGAGGTTTTTGCAATAAGCAGCGAGTTTTTTTGCTAAAGTTTGAGAGTTTGCTTCGAAATGGCAACGGACGAGCGGCTCTGTCCCTGAAGGACGTATTATAATCCAGCTTAAATCCTCCAGAATGAATTTAAATCCGTCCATCCTATCCAATCGGGAGATTTTTAACCCGGCGATTTTCTTCGGCGGGTTCTTATCGAGCATATTAAGTAGTCGCGATTTCTCGCCATCGGTCAACGTAAAGTTCATTTTGCCGGGATAGGACCTGCCGAACTCGCGATATAAATCGTCTAAGATAGAGCTTAACTTCTTATCCTGCATAGCAACCATTTCAACTACTAGAAGGCATGCTAAGATGCCATCTTTTTCGGGAAGGTGGTTAGCGATCGACAGTCCGCCGGATTCCTCGCCGCCTATAACGCAATCTCCCTTTAGTAAAATTTCGCCTATATATTTAAATCCTATCGGCGTCTCAACTACTTCTATCCCGTATTTTTTTGCGATTCTGTCGATTAAGGTGGTGGTAGAATGAGTACGCGCCACTTGTCTCAAACGCGGCCGCGTATCGAGTAAATGTTTAAATAGAAGCGAAATGACTTCGTTCGGCGTATAAAACCTACCCGCCTCGTCCACTATCCCAAACCTATCCGCATCTCCGTCAAGCGCAAGGCCTAAATCGGCTTTTCTCTTCTTGACCTCCGCTATCAGCGTTGTTAAATTCTCCTTCGCCGGTTCAGGCGGACGCCCTCCGAATAGCGCGTTTAAATCCTCATTTAATACCTCTACTCTACAGTCTGCTTTCTCCAATATGTCGTTCAAATATCCCCGGCCCGTCCCGTGCATCAGGTCGACGACGATTTTTAATTCGGTCTTCCTTATCTCCCCTAAGCGAATAAGCTCTTCTATTCGCGCAAGATATCTTGTCTTGGGGTCGAATTCTTCTATAGGATATTTAAAACTGGGGGGCGGCATCTCCTCGATTTCGCCTTTTATCTTTACGATGCGCTTTTCTATATCCTTCGTAACTGCCGGCGCTGCCGGCCCTCCGTGACTAGGGGAAAATTTTAAGCCGTTATATTCCGGCGGATTATGGCTTGCGGTTATGTTGATAGCACCGTCCGCCTTTTTATCTATTACTTGAAAAGAAATGACGGGGGTAGGAGCATCGCGATTCGTCAACAACACCTTGATGCCGTTTGAGGCGAGTATATTTGCAGCGGCCTGAGCGAACTCCTTCGAATCAAAACGGGTATCGTAGCCTACTATGACTTGGGGCGGGGAATCCTTGCGCAGAGAACGTGACTTTACGTAACCTGCTATTGCTTGGGAAAGTACTCTTACGTTTTGGAAGGTAAATTCATCGGCAATTATTGCGCGCCAACCAGAGGTGCCAAATTTTATCGACATTTATTAAATCAGTATTTTCTCTTGTAAGTTATAAATACGTCGCTTTTACTGACTTCGAAATGTAAATTATATTTACTTTCTATCAGATCCTTATATCCCTTGACCTTATAGCCATAACCTATCAGTTCAAAAAGCCCGTCTGCCATAAAAGGCATATATAACGAATCCAACAATTCAGCGGTTGCGGAAACCGCCTGAAAATATAGATTTAATCTTCTTTCGGAAAATTCCTCTTTAGTAAGCGGCTTGCACTCTAACTCGTTAGGCCTATACGTATTATTATAATTCACGATGGATTTTTCAGATATGTCCTGGAATTCTCCGTTCTCGTAATGTATCGAGACGGGGATATGGATATTGTGTATTACAAATTCCTTTTCCTCGGCATAAGCGACCGAGCACTTAAACAGGGCGAGGAACGCAATCGTAAGAGATAGCCCCAGAAGAATTTTAACTTTCCTGCCTACGACCTTCAATTTCCCCTCCACGAATAGTTGAATCGCTTTCGGGTAAATTTTATGTTCCAATTTATGGACGCGCGCTAAAAGGCTTCTTTCGGTATCGTTATCTCTGACCTGACAAGCCGCCTGCAAAATTATCGGTCCCGCGTCAACCGCTTCGGTTACGAAATGCACCGTCGCCCCTGTTATCTTAACGCCGAAATTTAAAGCGTCCTTTATAGCGTGCGCCCCTCTAAACGAAGGCGTGAGCGCTGGATGTATATTTAAAATCCTGTTCTTATATTTTCGCACAAAGCGAGGGCTCAAAACTCTCATGAACCCGGCAAGGGCGATTACATCGATTTTCTTTCTATTAAGATGCCGAATTATTTCGCCCTCTAATTTTTCCCTCGTAGGGAATTCTTTCGGATGAACTAACGCAATTTCGATGCCGGCTCTCTTTGCCCTCTCTATCGCATATGCCTTCGGAACGTCACAGATCAGTAATGCTAAATTTACTTTTCTCCGCCTTTTTTTGACGGCGTCGATTATCGCCTGTAAATTTGTCCCCTGCCCCGAACAGAAGACCGCAATATTCATATCGCTTAGCCTTTTAAAATCTCGTCTATCTTCCTCGCGATCTCCTCCTTCGGCGTTACGCCAACGAGCCGCGTCTTCTCTTTTCCGTCCTTAAATAATATCAGGGTGGGAATATTCATCACATTAAAACGGGTAGCGGTCGACATATTCTCATCCACATCCAATTTTGCGACCTTTATCTTACCCGAATAATCGCTCGCGATTTCCTCTAAAATAGGGGCTACCATCTTGCAGGGATAACACCAACTCGCCCAGAAATCCACTATGGCGGGAGATTTTGAATTTACGATCTCATTATCGAATGATGCATCGGTTAGGTGTAAAATATCGTTGGGCATCTCTTGCTCCTTCAATGTTAGTGCAATAATTATATCTCATAAAAAAGAGAAATGTCAAGACCTGATGCTCTCTATATATTTCTGCGCGCTGTATTCGGCAGTTGCGCCTTCGCCGCAGGCATTTACCATCTGGAAAAACAATCTCTTCCTGCAATCGCCTGCCGCAAAAATTCCGCTTCGCGAGGTAACCATATTATCGTCGGTTATGATGTAATTCTTCTCGTCCATTTCGACGAGGCCTTTGGCTATGCAGGTATTGGGATTCAACCCGATACCAATGAATATGCCGTTCGTCGGAAAAATCTTTTCTTCGCCGGTCTTCACATTTTTAAATTTCGCTTTCTCGACTTTTTCCTCCCCCAATATCTCCGTAACGACCGTGTTCCAGATAAAATTTATCTTCTTGTTTTGAAACGCGCGTTCCTGAATTACTTTTGTCGCCCGAAGCTGGTCCCTTCTATGGACTACGCTAACTTTCTGGCAAAACGTCGTTAAAAATATAGCGTCCTCGACAGCCGTATCCCCGCCTCCGACGACGAGGACCTCTTTATTTTTAAACAGCGGCCCATCGCAAGTGGCGCAATAGGAAACGCCCTTGCCGCTTAATCTCTCTTCGCCGGGCACGTTCAATTTATTCGGGTCCGCCCCCATCGCTAAAATTATCGCAAGGGCTTTGTGCGAACCCTTGCTGGTCTTCACGATTTTCCCCTCTTTGCCTAAATCCTCGATAGCAACCGCAGTTTCGGTCTTAATCTCCAAACCGAACCTCGTCGCCTGTTTTACCATCTCCTCGATTATCTTCCCTCCGCTTATGCCTTCGGAAAAACCGGGATAATTCTCGACAAACAGAGACTCTAGAATCTGACCGCCGGGAAGTAACCTCTCTAAAAGCAACGTATTAAGCCGTGCTCGCGCCGCATATAACCCTGCCGTTAAACCCGCCGGTCCGCCGCCGATAATAATCACATCGTGGTCAGCCATAGTTTCAATTCTCCTTCTTTAATATGGATCCCAAAATTCCGGAAGCGACATAAAATATGCTAACCGAATATAATATCCAACTCCTATCAATATACTCCGCAAGGCGCGATGCAATCAACATAAAAATGAGCAACGCAAAATTCATCACAATACCTAAAGAACTGAAGACCCTGCCGCGCATATGTTCCACGCTGACTTCATGAATCAGGGTATTCGTTGAAATCCCTATGGGCGCCACTGCTAACCCTAATATAATAGCCATAATGGAGGCGAACTTAAATGACTGCGTCCATTTAAAAAGCGCCGTAAAAATAAATATCGCTAACCCGCTTAAAATCAAACAGGCAAAAATCATTTTTGGTTTCGGAAGGCCGTGCCCCACCCTGCCGTATAGAAGCGAGCCTAAGAAAAAACCGCCGCCTAAGAATAATCCTAATAAACTTAAATCGCGTGTCACAGAGCCCATCGCCTGCTGGATGAACACGATGACGACGGCGTAAGCGGCGCCGGCTCCTGCCATCAGTATGAACAGCACGCTGAATACGAATTTAACGTCGCGGTGGTTTTTTAGATAACCTAAGCCGTCTTTAATTTCCTTTATGAGCGAAGTTTTTATTACCTCTTTTATTTTAATGGCGTCCGAAGAAGAACGGACGCTGTATTTTTTTCTGGCGATGAACGTTATCGCTAAAGCCGATAAGAAATATATTACGGAATTTAAATATAACCCGCCTTTAACTCCGCAGAACTCGACTAAAAGTCCGCCTACGACAAACCACCCTATAGCCCCTATCATTGCGGTAACGGAAAAGAGCGAATTTGCGGCAAGTAATTTTTCGGAGGAGACCAAATCCGGAATTATCGCAAGGCGGGCCGGGAGAAAAAAACAGCTTACCGTAAATATCAGGAATACTGCTGTATAAATCGGAAAAGAGGATTTAAGGGTCAAAAGCGCAACGGGAATTGCCAAGACGATCAACCCGCGCAGGATATCGCAGGTTATCATCGTTTTCTTCCTGTCCCATCTATCGACGAACGCCCCTGCAATCGGGCTCATTATAAATGAAGGGATGATTGTAAAAGAGAGGAGTTTCGCGAGCTCAAAGGCCGAACCAGGCGCTCTGTTATAGACGATAGCGATGAGCGCCATCTGATTGAGCCTGTCTCCGAATTGCGAGATTATCTGCCCCAACCAGAGCAAGAAGAAATTTCTCTCTTTTAAGACCGCTCTGAATCTCGCCAAGGTTTAAACCCTTAAGCCCTCTGTCGCTCCCTTCAATTCCTTAAATTATAATGGAGCTGGCGAGAGGAATTGAACCTCCGACCCGCGATTTACGAAACCGCCGCTCTACCGACTGAGCTACGCCAGCTTAAGACGCTCTCAAAAGAAGTTGATTCTTTTTTTATTATTTCACCTCGATTACGCAGTTGGTACTGCCGAATTGATTCGGCACGCAAGCGTTGCAGGAAGGATCGTTCTGCCAGGTTCCATCAACATAAAATTTATATTCATAACGTCCCGACTTCAGATTCAAAGTGGTTTTCCAATCATCCTTCCAATCCTTCTTCATTGGGTTGGCATTGGCATCCCAATTATTAAAATCTCCCGCCACGCTTACACTGGTGGCGTACGGGGCGATAAGTTTAAACGCGACTTTCTTTGCCCCTGCTTTTGTCGTTGCTTTTGCCATGGTTATCCCTCCTTGTAAATTTAAATGGTGCCGAGGAGCGGAATCGAACCGCTCACGCCGGGATTTTCAGTCCCGCGCTCTACCATCTGAGCTACCTCGGCACAGTTTTTTTATTATATAATGCGCCGACGCGGCAAGTCAACCTCATTTTCCGAGTATCTTTTGCAGTTGTTCGCCTATCTTTTTCGCCTTCTCGCCTGCCTCGCCGCCTAAAATTTTTCCTATTTCCTCTATCTTCTCTTTCGCCTTCTCCGGGTTTTCCAATATCCGCTGCACGCCGTCGTAGACGCTGCGCATCATCGCCTGTTTTAAAGCGCGCTGAATTACGGGCCCGAGCCGGAATTCGGGTTTTTCTAAGCTGCCTGCTACCTCAAACTCAAAAGGACCTATTGCGCCTTTTTCATCCTTTAAATATTTAATTACGTCTGCCGTCCGCAACTCAAAGAGCAGCGTCTGCGTTGGGTCGCCTATCGGTTCGACATCGACGTTTTCGATCTTCACCGTATTTTTAACGTTTAAATTTTCCTTGTCGCATAATGCCTTTGAATCAAGGGTTAAATTTCCGCTCTTTACGAGGATGGATAGGTTCTCGCCGTAATACGGAGTGAATTTAGGCAACGGCACACTCTCAAGTTTTATATTCAGGTCAAAGCTTCTGGGCTTCAACAGAAAATTGCCCTTTCCGTTTATCAAAAATTTACCGCGTTCTTCTATCTTCCCCCTCACATCTATATTCGTCATGACTTTCCCGTCGCTTATGGATAATGAATTTATGATATCGCAATTTATATCTGAAAACGTTATAACGGTCGGCGGCTTTGAGATGAAATGGTCGACCAATTTCAAGCTTCCATTTTTTACCAGCAGTCTTTTTATTAAAATTTCACGCTTTGATTCTTTAGCGGCTTCTTTGCCTTCGGGTTTTTTAAATTGCGGGGTTTGTAGTGTCCCCGTCTCGTCCCGATGGAGAATAAACTCAGGTTGGGTTAACGAAAGGGTCTGTAAGATCTGTTTTTTAAATAAAAGCGGAATTAGATATAAATCTACGCCTAACTCTTTTGTTTTAATTAAATGCTCGTCCTTATATTGGGGGTTTGGGATGGTTAGATCTTCTAAAACTACCTTTCCCTGCAATATGCTTAGCGCGCAATTGCCGATTGTGACTTCAACGCCTAAAGCTTCCTTCGCTTTTTTGGTGATTAACCTTTTTAGATAAGGCGCTGCCAACAGCTGCACAAGGAATGCCGAAATTATTAATACGCCTATGACGATAAAAAATTTCTTCCAGAACATTTTTACCTCTTAAGGGGATAAAATTGGATGGTTTCTAATTATATTACCACAACTTGGCTTTTTTGCGAAGATATTTCTTTATTTACTGCTTGCTTGTTTTTTATCGATTATAAGCCAGACGATGCTTAAAAGAAAAATAAAAAGATACGCGTACAAGGTTTGCCAGAGGCCTTTTCCTACCGTTATCTTAACGAGCAAATTTGAAAAATCCGTCGTCTTTAAATTATAAAGCCCTCCTATGGATATAGCGCCGCTTAAAAGCAACATCAACACAACGGATAATTTGTATTTCATTCCTAAGATAGCGAGCACAACGCAGAGGCTCGCTAACAGCGGCACGAGAAAGACAAGCATGCTCTTCTTGTCTAAATCTTTCCCGCCTTTGAAGAGAGTTTGCGCGAGTGAAATCGCGACTTTAGACGATTTTTTATTTACCAACGTCGGGATGTCGTAACCGCTGACGGTCGCCTTTACTTCTACGTCTCCAAGAGCGCTTGTTATCTTCTCTAACTCCTTTATAAATTTACCGGCTAAGGGAGCCTCTTTAAGCGTTCCTGCAGCGGAAGCCGTCAATTTCTCTGAGATTTTTGTAACGGAAGTGTTTAATCTTGCCCACGGCATAAAAAATGAGCTGATGATAATTACGGCGGCAATAACAACTAAAACAACAAAACCGACGTTTTTCATATTAAAGTCCATAAATTTTTTCATGGTTTTTCTTCCTAAGTGAGGTATGTCT
>CAZXJX010000020.1:0-13607 GCA_964641235.1 uncultured Planctomycetia bacterium | reverse complement strand
TGGTTAATTTAAATGTCGCGTGTCCTAACCACTCAATTCCTTCCAACATCTTCTTGCCCTCCTCGAAAATAATTAGGGACACATCCTATTTTTTATTTTTAGGTTAATATAGAAAATGGGATGTGTCCCTAATTTCTACTTCGCAAATGCTATATCGTCTATATATATAGTCCCTGTCTTTTTGTTTGCACAGGTTATATCGTCGAAGACAATGATAACTTCGGTCATAGATTTAAGACTGGTTAAGCCCTTAAATTCTTTTAAGGGTATCGTTATTTGCTGCCAGTCCTTTGTTATGCCGGAGAGAGTATATTTTCCTACTTCTTTATTTGAATTCTTAAGTTCTAACTTTATCCTTGAGGAAAAACCGGCTATTTCGTCTCCCTTTATCCAGAGGGAGAGTTTATCGTATTGAGAGAAGTCTTTGTTTTCCAACTTCATCCAGAAGCCGTTAAAGGCGGGGTTGGGCGAGTCGACGTCGTAGTTTAATTGGTAGGAATAACCCTTTGTGCCGTGCTTTATGTCTGGATTGAACCCTCCGGTACATCCCTGGGTGGTATCGGCCGAGGCTTTGTTCCAGGTTCCAAAGTCGCCGCCTATGTTGTTGGGCTTATCGCCTGAGTCGAAATCGGCTATTACTAATGTGGCGGCGCTTGCGCAAACAATAAAAGAAAATAGAAACACTAAACCGCAAACTACCACAACTATATTCTTCATTTTTCTTCACCCCCTTTATAAGTTATTGATACAATCTTAATTCTACTATATAATTTTGCCATACGAGCTAATGTCTTGTCAAATAAAATTTTCAGGATTATTTATCGAGCTTCAAATGCGCTTTAGCATCACTCTAGCGTAACCTCAACGACGTGAGCCTTACCGTTCTTAGGCGGCGGAATAAGGTTACCTTTTAACCTCTTACCGTCAAGAACTATTTCGTTTACGCCATGCGAGACGTGATTGGGGTTAGAAATCTTTATCTTATAGGTTGCGCCGCGGAATTTGCGCGTCATCTCAAACCCATCCCACACCGAAGGGATACATGGGTCTATTGAAAGGCCCTGGGGTGTCGGGCGTATTCCTAAAATCCAATTTGTAGAGACCCTGTAAAGCCACGCCGCCGAACCCGTGTACCACGTCCAGCTGCCTCTGCCGAAATTCACAGAGTCCGGACCGTCGGTATTGCCCGGCGTAACATACGGCTCGGCTTTGTAGAAATCTGGGTCGTTGCCTCTTTTCACCGGGCAAATCTTGGAATAAAGCTCATATGCTTTTGCGGAATTTTTTCTTATGCACTCTGCCATGACAGCCCACGTTGCCGCGTGAGTATATACGCCTCCGTTTTCTCTTACGCCGGGTGCATAACGAGAAATATATCCTATCTTTTGATTTGGGCTTGAAAAAGCCGGGTAAAGCAAAATAGGCCCGTATTCGCGATAAAGAATTTTTGCCGCGGAATCCATCGCTATTTTAGCGCGCTCCTCGGTAGTGGTTCCGGCGATAATTGCCCAAATCTGCGCGTTCAAAAAAATCTTGCCCTCTTTACATTTTGAACTTCCTACGAGACTTCCGTCGTCGCAGGTAGCCCTCCAATACCATTTGCCGTCCCACGCATATTTATTAATTGCCCTTTTGAGATCTTCTGCCTTTTTGAGATATTTTTTCGCTTCGGTTTTTTTATTAATTTTACTATTAGATAATACTTCTTGCGACCACCGCTTCAGGATATCGCAGAGGAAATGCGCCATCCATATGGACTCGCCCTTCATCTTCACGCCGACGAAATTCATCCCGTCGTTCCAATCGCCTTCGCCGATTAACGGAAGCCCTCGTTTGGAGAACCTCGAAAATACTTTCGCCAACGAGCGTTCGCAATGTTCTAATAATGTAGCGCTTCCGCCGTCGAGAAATTTCACCTTTTCTTTCAAAACGGTAAAATCCGCGGCTTCCTCTATATAACTCAACGTAACAAAGGGAAGCCATAAAAGGTCGTCCGTCTTATTTGTCCTCGGCCCCCATTCAGCCAAAGTATGCCACCAATGGTAGACCGTGCCGTCTTTGAATTGATGTGAGGCGTGCAAAAGAATCTGCTTTTTTGTTAACTCCGGATTAAGCGGCAAGAAAACTTGGGAATCCTGCAACTGATCCCTAAATCCGTATGCGCCGCTCGATTGATAGTAACCGCACCGCGCCCAAATCCTGCCTGATATCGCCTGATATTTAAGCCAGGTATTCGTCATTATATTGAATGCCTCATCCGGCGTTTTTACCATTAAGCCCGACAATAAATCATCCCAGAATTTTCTCACTTCCGATAATGCCCAATCGACATTCTTAATTTCGAAATATCTTTTAATTATCTTTGCGTCCTTGGCACTGCCCCGGCTAATCCCAAGCAGAAAAACAACTTCCTTGCTTTCGCCTGCATTTAACTGCAATTCTAAATTCAGGCTTGCAATTGAATCGTTCCATCTGCCGATTGTATTGGTAAGAGCGCCTCTCTCGACCGCAACAGGATTATTTAACGTGCGATACATCCCAACAAAATTCTCTTTGTCGCCATCATAGGATTTGGGTTTAATCGAAGATGCAAAAAATGCCTCACACGGCCATTCCGAGATCACGGAACCGGGAAGCATCAACTCTTTTCTCTTCTTGCCGTAAAGGGCGTTTAAGTCTTGTTCGTACGAGGTTTCGATGAACGTTTTATGAAATTCTCGATGGCTATCGTCTTTATTCCCCAATAACCACTCAAAATATGTAAATAAAGATAGCGACTTAACGGCATTCGACTCATTTTTTATCGTAACTTTCCATATCTCAACAGGTTCATCTCTTGGGACAAAAACCGTCATCGAAGCGCTTATATCTTTATATTTACTCGAAATGATCGAATAGCCGATTCCGTGCCTGCATTCGTATTTTTCGAAATCAGGACAGGTTGGCTTCCACGTAAGCGACCAATGTTCTCCCGAATCTTTATCTTTAATATAAATATATTTGCCCCATTCGTCCCTAATTAAATCCTGCTCCCATCGGGTGAGCCGGGCAAGATTGGAATTTTCCCACCAAGAAAAACCAGACCCTGCCTGTGAGATGACAACGCCGTATGAGCCATTCGAGATGACGTTAACCCACGGACGAGGCGTATCGGGCCTTGTAATCACGTATTCCTTTCCGTCGTCGGTAAAATAACCGTATCCGTTCTTAAATTTCATTTTCCCTTTCTAAACAATTCGTTTACTTTCGGGACTATCTTGTTAACGGCATCCTTAGGCGACTCCAATCCGTTAAACATCAAATCGAACTCAGGGTATATATAAAGGTCTCGCGCTTCTCGCCATTTTGAATGGAATGGATCATAAACTACGTATTTGACCGCTTCGTTTAACATCTTCTTATTAAGGGGAGGTTTCGTGCTGCCCGCCCAATGTTCGCCCTCTGCGATTCTTCTATTTGCCGGCTGTGCCAATCCGAATTCCGCCAGCATAATCTGTCCTTCATCGCCGCTTAATGCCTTCAAAACTTCCCATGCTTCTTGAGGGTATTTTGTCGTCTTTAAAATTCCGTATGCCGTTCCGCCCGTTGCAAATTTTCTGATGCCTGTGGGGCCCTTTGGAAACATCGCTATATCCCAATCAAAATCTTTGACCTTTCTTATAACGGGCGTCTCCCAAATGCCGGAGTGAAACATCGCGACCCTCTGCATCATAAACATCTGAATAACGCCTAAACCCAAATTCCTGAAGGTCGTCGGAGTCGGGGAGACTTTATGCTTGTGAGCCATATCCACCAAAAACTCCAAACCCTCAATGGATTTCGGCATGTCAAGCAGACACTCCGTCGGTTTCTTTACATTATCCACTATCTTGCCGCCGTTCGATAAAACGAAATTCGACCACATATCGCTGTAGAAACCATATTGCACGACTTTGCCGTCCTTGTCAACCTTGGTCAATCTCCTCGCTTTATCCAATAAATCATTCCAATCCCAATCGTCGGTCGGATACGGCACTCCAGCTTCGTCAAAAAGTTTTTTATTGTAATAGATACATGCCATAGGCGCTGTGTCCCTCGGGATACCGTATAATTTTCCGTCGACTGTGTACCTATCGACGACTTCCGGGAAAAAATCCTCAAGTTTAAAAGCAGGGTCCTTTTCTATAAGGGGGTTTAAATCCAGATAGATATCCTTAGCCGCGAACGAAACGAACATATCGACCTCGGCGGCGATTATATCCGGCGCTGTCCTGCCTGCAATTTCGGTCAACATCTTGCTGACGTAGCCGCCAAAAGGGATATGTTCTATTTTTACGACGATATCGGGATGGGACTTCTGCCAATTCTTTATCATTGTCGTTATTATTCCTATTTCTTCCGGGCTGCCCCAGAATGCTGCTTTAATAGGAACCCTTTTGGGTCTTACGCCCGTCTCCTTCGGAGCGCATCCTGCTGCTTGAAAAATAAAAGCCAAAATTATAACCGCTCCAAAAAAAAATTTTAATCTCATATTCATACTTTTGCCCTCCCTCTAAATGCTAATGTAACTATAAACTATAAACTATTAGCTATAAACTATTAACTATCAACATTTTTTACGCATTCATAAAAATGCGTTGTAATACCAGGCATATCACTCCCATAGCCACGGCATTCTCGCCCAACCTCGACGGCACAATCCTTAAATTCCTGACCGCCTCCTCGCGTGACCAGGCATGAATGGTTCTCTTTGCGGAATCCATAAATACAGAACCCGCTTGCTCTATGCCGCCTCCTATCACAACGACTTCGGGATTCAGCAGGTTTATCAAAAATGCTGTCTTTTTACCTAACTGCCTGCCGGCTGTTTCTAACAATTCGTTTGCCAATTTATCGCCTGCCTTGGATGCTTCAATAACAGGCCCTAAGTTTATTTTCTCCGGATTATTTTCCGCCAAATCAAATATCTTAGATTTTAACCCTTCCTTAAGCGCTTTCTTTGCGTTATACGTTATGCCCAAATCCAATTCCCAACTGCCTAAGTTTAACGACTCTTGTCTTCTTAATTCAGGGTCCGATTCCGTGAGATTGAAGATTCCGATTTCTCCGGCGGAACCTGTCGCACCGCGATATATCTGTCCGTTTATTATAAGCCCGCAACCAACTCCTGAATACATATATATCATATCTTTGATATCGGACTCGAATCCAAACCAGTGCTCCCCAAAAACTGCACAGGCAGCATCATGCTCGACTAAAGTCGGAATGTCAAATTCCTTCTCAAAAATATCCTTTAGCGAAATCCCCGATATCGAGACCATTGATAATCCCATAGGACCCAACCATCTTATCGTCTGGCCCCCTTCATCTACGACGCCGGGCATACCTATGCCCAACCCTTTTATCTTGCTCGGCTCAATCTTGGATTTACCCAGGATATCTTCAACGGTCTCGACTAATTTGTCTATCGTTGCTTCGATAGTCTTTGTGGGGCGGTTCTTTTCTACCTGGCAAATAACCTGCGCTTTTAAATCTACCAAGATGCCGACTATACTTAATGCCGTCAAACCTATGCCGATAACGTACCCCGCTTTCGGATTAAGTTCAACCAAGGTCGGCCGCCTACCGCCGGTCGAAACGTCGAGCCCTTTTTCTATTACCAAGCCGCTTTCTATAAACTCAGTAATATAATTTGAGACGGTTACGATATTTAAACCCGTCAAGCGCGATATCTCGGTTCGTGATATCAGCCCTCGTTTCATCACCAGTTCTAAAATGGATAAATTTTTCCTTTGCTTATCGGATAAGACCCTCTCTGCTCCCAGCACCTCTTTAATTTTAACGTTTCTCATTTTCGGTCCCTCTTTTTTCTATTCAAAAAATTTTTCATCCAGGAGTGCTCCGATTTTCTTTGTTATCGGATCCTTATGAAACCGTTCTCTGATAGCGCCCTTATTTAAGTAATTATCGATGGACGGCAGTATCATCCCCTGGTCTAACGCCATATATTTATATGAGACCCTTTTATTATTCACGTTCAACGAATCGTACATCCCGAACTCGCCGTAAATATCGTAAAGGTAGACCATCTTCCTTATATTTAAAATAGCTTCTTCGGGAACAAAATCCAGCGCCATAAATGTGACGTGCGGCGTTACAACGCCTTCATCCTTATATCCCTTAAACCCTATTCCCGCAACTCCGTATTCGGTATAACCTCCGTAACTGCCGTCGGGAGTCGAGCAAGGAGAAAACCCCCAGACGGGATAGCCCTTTTCTTTTGCAAAAGCGATATGGGCCATGACGCCCTTTAAATCGTTTAACCCGAGCCCGTTCGGGGCTAGTTCTTTTTCTTTAACCATCAGGGAAGGCATCAAAAATTCGAAGAGGCTTCCGCCCCAACTAGGGACTATCTTCTCTCCTTTATATGTGTAATATCCCTGAAAGTACTTCGTCCTAGATTTTTTTACTTCTTTGCCCTGAGGTGCCTGCGGTTGCCAATCGTAATCGGGAGGAAAAACCCTGTGCATCTTATACCAATGTTCTTTTGGGATATCGCCTTTTCCTATTGCGATTAAACTTGTAAACCGAGCTTCGCCGTTAAGCTGCCCATAATGATACGGAGAAAGTTCGTCCTTTTCGGTATCGTAACCTAAATTTATCTGCCCCAATTCCTTACTGTATAAAGCCGAGAAATCCATTCCGTCCAGCAGCCTTGAGCAACGTTTTCCGATTTCTTTATCGAATGCCTGTCGGGCAATGATTAAGCCGCCGGCGATCCAACCGTTGTCAACGGATGATATATACCTGCGAGTTACCTGTAAGTTTGTCGTCGAATAGTAATTATCCCATAATCCATGCCATCGCGGAAGTATTTCTAAAACGGATAACGTATCGGAAATTCGCTTAAGCGCTTCTTCGCTTTCAATGAAGCCCAAATCATACGCCGCAACTATATTTATAAAATACAATCCGATATTCGTCGGCGAAGTGTAATCGCCCATTCGTCTCTCGGGCGCTAATTCTATATAATCGAGCGGAAGATGCGTATTCTTGTCAACGACATTTTTGAAATACCCCCACGTGTCCTTTGCGATTTCCTTTAATAATTCCGTATCGGATTTCGTTACGAGTTTCTCTCTCTTGCCTTCCATCAATATATTTTCCGGATAATAGGCGATATTATCCTTAAGGGAATTAAAGAAAAGTTCCGGCTCGCCGTAAAAATATATGTCATCCAGATAAATCTTGCCGCTCATAATGTGCGGTTCGCCTTTAAATATAAGAGTAAATTTTCCCATGCGGTTTAAATTTAGGCCCGCGAAATTCTCAATCGGGATCTTAACCTCCTGCCATTCAGCCGTAATTTTCGTGTAATCGGTAATTTTAACTTCTTTTTTTGCGCCTTCCGCGCCCTCCAACCTGACCACGAATTCCTCTCTGCCTTCAGAGCCTTTTACCCAGAACGATATTCCCTTTGCCTGGCTTATATCGAGTTCGTTTAAAGAAGTAGACCATGCACCTTCTGTCTCTTTCGGGATATGAAATTCAAGCCCCAAAGAATATCCTTGCGCCCCATGGGTTATTTTCTTATTATACGCCGCCTGTAGAAAGGCGGGCTTTTTAACTTCGGTGGTGGGATTGCCCCCTATCTCATTCGGGTCTGTGCCGTCGTCAAAATTTTCGATAACTTTTTTCTCGGAGCCGACGGGAATCTTAACTTCTGTCCGCTTCGCAAGCAAATCCTCCGGTTTCTTCGCAGGTTCTTCTTCCGCCTCCACCTTTATTTCTTCCTTCTTGGCTTCTTCCTTAATAGGCGATGGAACGGGTTTCGGTTTTGGCCCAGCGCCCATCCCATAGGATATAACGGTAACTGCGGTCAAAACGGTCAATGAAATTAAAGATATAAATACCGCCTTTTTCATTTTCATCATCCTAAGTTTATTTTCAGCAATACAGGCCCTTCGTCACTGTGTTTAAAATATATTCTGGCTTCGCCTGACCTAAACTCGAATTCTACCTTTTTGCCATCGGCGTAGACCCCTTTGGGCCGAGTCTTTAAAACGACAACGGCTTCACCAACCGATTTCGGGTTCCCAAGTAATTCCATATATATCGAGCCGCCTTTTTCAAAGGCGTTTAAAATCTGGGAGGTGGCAAACTGTATTCTTCCGGCGCCGCCTTCTATCGGGAAATGTAATGGAATCAAAAGACCGCTTAAGGGAGGCAGTGTCAAATTTGAACCATGCGGCATCTTAACCTCATTTTTAGTTACCGGATGAGTAAAGGTTACATATCCCGATTCGACCGTCCTATAATAATTGGCGACAAAAAGGAATGCGTAACCCAATCCAAAAAGTTCTTGAACGATAAGTTTATTATTCGTGGATGTCGCGTGGCTGCGAATATCGTCCATCTTTAAAATGCGCGAATATGCCTCAAGGTGTTCTTCGATGGCATAGCCAAAGGCCGTGCCCAATATCAAAGAACTCCCACCTCCGCCACCTACGAGGTGTTTTATTATGCCGCAGATGCTGCCGTCTTCAAGCAGGGCCACGGGTTGCGCGCCGGGCTCGTTAAATAGCTGAATGGGATTTGCTACCGAGATTTCTTTGACGTCTAAGAATTCGATTTTCGGGGCCCGAGGTGAAACTAACTTCTGCTCGCCTAATTTAAGCGTTTGCTTCAAAATCTCGCATGGCTTAAACGACAAATCATATCGTGGCACGCAAGGCAATATTACAAGGCGACCTCCATTTAATACATACTGAGAGAGCAACTTTTGAGAATCGCAATCCATATACTCCAAGGATGTAATCCATACCTGCTTATATTTCGACAATTCTTTACCCTTACATAGCTCTAGGTCTAAAATATCATAGTCGCAATTTAACATCTTAAGGGCCTTCGCCATACCTTCGAAGAACACATTATCCCTGATGTGCTTAGGGCTGTACTTTAAGCCCATCTTCTCCAAATCATAATAGTGGGTCAGCTCCGTGTAATAATAGGGCTTATAGAACAGAAGGGCAATTTGAGGTTCAGCTCTTGTGTTAACTAAATGATTTCCAAAGGAAGAACTGAATTTTCCGAACCGCCTTATGACGGGATATAAAGGACCTTCTTTGCCCTCGTAATCGAGCGGGGTCTGCCAATAAAAGGTTGGCCCTACGGCAGACTTTGATTTTGGGTTTCTCCCTTGAGAAAACATATAGAAATTCATGCCGCAGGCGCCGTAAGCCAAAACTGATTTATAGAACAACTCCAATTCGTCCGGATAGGTAACGACGTTATGTTCCCTCGTGCCCGCTTGCATCTCTGCGACGAATATGGGAGCATTTTGTCCCTGAACGGCCCTCGTCATCTGTTGGATTAAGGCCGCATCGTGAAAATTCCTATATGAGACGTTCTCCGGTATATGGTCGACCGCTAAAACGATCTTCGGATACAATTTTGCCATATCCTGGTACATCGTAATATTCATAGGGTACTCAACCGCACGGCCAAAAACCCACCCCGGCAGATTGTGCATCAAAGGAATTTCTATTCCTTTTTTGTGAATGTCGTTCATCAAATATTCTAAATAGACGGCATAATAATGCCTCCAAAATAGATGCCAATCTAAATCCGCCGCTAGTTCTGATAGCTTACCTACAGAACCCGAAGGCGGCGTGACAGAAGAAAAACTTCTGTATTTTGTTTTATATACGGCGTTAAGCCTACTCACTTTTTTGTATTTATCTGATAGGTACTTCCTATAATATTCAAGAGCGATATCGGAATAGTCCGCCTCATTATCGAGCCAGGTAAAGACTCCTATCTCATTACATACTTGCGCTAAGATTATTATCCCGCCCGGCTTGCTTATTTGATTGCCTTTAATGATATCGAGCGCTTTCGCATACCAAAGCTTTGCGTACTTTAAGAAAGTCGGATGCATCAGCGTCGTGCGGGCGTGGTTGAAAGGTTTTCCGTTTTTCTTTTTCGCCAAAATTTCAGGGTGCGATGACAAAAGCCACCCCGGGATGCCGTGGTCGTTATACTCGGCAAGTATGTATGGGCCGGGCTTGACGATTAGAAATAGGCCGTTCTTCCTGCATAATTCTATAAAACCGATTAGATCTCTTTGAGGATTTGTCTGGCCGGTAAAATCGAACTTCCCCTCTTCGTATTCGTGCCAATCCCAGGGAATGTAAGTGGTTACGGTATTTAGGTTGGCTTGCTTGGCTTTTTTTAAATGAAGGGCCCAGGTTTCGGGTTTTAGTCTGAAATAATGAACCTCGCCTGAATAGACGAAGAAATCTCGACCGCTTAACTTAAAACTATTTTCAGCGACTTTAAAATCCATGCGTAATATGAGGCTAAAAATTAAGGCGGGCAGAAAAATCCACCCGCCTTTCGTTTAGTTGCTTTTAGCGGGCTGTCCGTCACACTTCGATGAGGACGGACGCCTACTTAAATTCTCACATACTCGTCTGGTGTTTAGTCGTTAGCGAACTGAAGGTTATCTATATAAATTATGCCGGTCTTTGGCGTAGCGACGGTATCCTCAAAAACGACATTAAATTCCGCCATCTTGCTAAAATCTTTTATTCCCTTAAAACTTGAGAGCGGAATTTCAACCGGCGCCCACGTTCCGCTTATTTGAGATAGATATGCTTCACCGACTTCGCCGTTGGCGTTCTTCAATTCGACTTTTACCCTCTGGGGATAGCCGGCTTCTGTGTCGCCTTTTATATAGAGGACCAATTTGTTGTAGGGGGTTACGTCTATATTCTCCAATTTCATCCAAAAGCCGTTATAGGCGGGATTCGGCGAATCGACATCGTATTTTAATTTTATCGCATACCCCTCTTTACCGTATTTCTCTTCGGAAGTAAACGAATCCTGACAACCCTGCGAAGGGTCGTTAGGATCTTTGCCCCAAGAACCAAAATCTCCTCCGATATTATTCGGCTTTGAACCCGTATCGAAATCGGCCACTACTAAGACCGCTTCAGGTAAGGCCACTTCAGGTTTAGGCGGGACAGGTTTAGGTGGGACCTTAACTTCAACGGGTGGTTTCTTCGGCGCCGCTTCTTTCTTTGGCGCGCAGCCAAAAACCAAGGCGGTTAACAAAATTAATACTCCCATATAAAAGAAAGACCTTTTCTCCATCTTGCCTCCTTAATGATTTTTAGTTTAAATAACAAAAAACTATTTTTATATTTTATTATAAAATCTTATTAAAGTCAATACCAAAAATAGGGACACATCCCATTTTTAGGATGTGTCCCTAGCTTATTTTTTTCTTTCGAGTTCATCGGTTAAAATAATGGCCTCTGCAATTTGCCTCATAGGTTTTCGGATGTCCATCGCCTGTTTCTGTATCCGACGAAAAGCCTCTTCCTCGGACAAACCCTTCCTCATTAATATCCCTTTGGCGCGCTCAATAAGCTTTCTGGCCTCAAGTTCCTCCTGTATTATCTTGGATTTGACCATAAGCTGCGCATTTTCTATTGCGACGGCAGCCTGATTGGCAACGCTCGTTAAAATATTTATCTCGTTTCTGGTAAATTTATGGGGGGTGGAGGTATAACTATTTAACACGCCTATAACTTTGCCTTTAACGCTCATCGGGACAGAAAGGAGCGAACAAAGTTTTTCCTTCTTAGCGACATCCCTATTTATGTAACTGGGGTCTTTTCTTACGTCCAAAACCGCAATAGGTCTATTCTCCTGCACAACTTTTCCCGCTACGCCTTCCCCTATCTTTATATTCGGTTTTTTATTATAGGCCTCACTTACGCTTTGGGTGGCGCGAATGACGAGCTCTTTTTTCCCCTCATCGACCAACATAAGGGAGCAGATTTTGGAATTCATGACCTCTGCCGTCACCATAACGATTAAGCGCAGGATATCCTCAAGATAAAGGTTGGACGTAATTGTCTGGCTTATCTTAGAAAGCGCCTCGATTTGCTTCTCGTAAGATGTCAAAGCTTTTGTGCCTTTTAAAGTCACTTTCTTTGCCATTTTCGGTTGACCAAAGGTAGGTAAGTTTAAAGAATAGAAAGGTATTCCGCTATTTCGTAGTCGGTAACCCGTGCTCTATATCTATCCCACTCTATCTTCTTATTTTCGATGAATATTTTAAACGCGTGCTCGCCCAACGCCTTCCTTACTACGTCGCTCTTCTCCGCTTCGAGGACGGCTTCATACAGGTCGCCCGGCAATGGATTTATGCCGCGCTTTTTTCTTTCCTCGGCGGAAAGCTCAAAAACGTTCTCTTCGGTCGGGGGAGCAAGTTCGTAATTTTTTTCAACACCTTCCAGGCCCGCCGCTAACATCACACTAAATGCTAAGTATGGATTACAAGCCGGGTCGGGTGAACGATATTCTATCCTGGTTGCCTTCTCTTTTCCAGGCTTGTATTCCGGAATTCGTATCAACGTTGAGCGATTCCTCTTTGCCCAAGAAATATAGACCGGCGCCTCATATCCCGGAACTAATCTCTTATAAGAATTTACCCATTGACTTGTAATAGCGGTTATCTCGCGCGAATGCTTTAGGAGTCCTGCGATGTAGCATTTTGCTATTTTTGAAAGGTGATATTTATCCTTCGCATCAAAAAATGCATTTTTATCTCCTTTAAACAATGATTGATGCGTATGCATTCCTGAACCATTTACCCCGTATATCGGCTTGGGCATAAATGTCGCATATACATTATACCTTTGGGCTACTTCTTTAACCACTACGCGATATGTCATCGTATTGTCTGCCATCGTCAGCGCATCGGTATACCTTAAATCTATCTCATGCTGGCTGGGCGCGACTTCATGGTGGCTATATTCAACGCCTATTCCCATCTCCTCCATCATCAACACCGTATCGCGCCTTAAATCCGCTGCGGGGTCGGGGGGAATCAAATCGAAATATCCGCCTGAATCTAACGTCTCGGTACATTTATTATTTTTGAAATAGAAATATTCCAACTCCGGTCCGACATAATAAGTAAATCCCGATTTAGCGGCGCGCTTTAAATTTTGCTTTAGAATATATCTTGGGTCCCCTTCAAAGGGGTCTCCGCCCGGCATTAATATGTCGCAAAACATCCTCGCAACCGTATATTCATCCTTAGGCCTCCAGGGCAAAAGGCAGAAGGTATTCGGGTCCGGCTTAGCAACCATATCGGACTCGTCAATTCGCGCGAACCCCTCTATCGATGAGCCATCAAAACCCATTCCCTCTTCAAGCGCCCCTTCCAATTCCTCAACCGTAATCGCGAAGGACTTCAAAACCCCTAAGATATCCGTAAACCACATCCTGATGAATTTAACGTTGGCTTCCTTGGCCATCTTCAATACGTATTCCTTATCCTTCATTTCTTTCGCCGGCATTTCCGAATTCTCCTTTCGTAAATTTAAGATGCCACGGTGCTATTTTATGCCAATCCCTTTTAAGTGTCAAGATTTATCCCGTTAGAAATTCCATTTCTAACGGGACGCGCCTACATCTACATATTTATTGGTAATAGGAAATCTTCTATCCTTGCCAAATGCCCGCGGAGTAATCTTTATCCCCGGCGGGGCCTGCCGTCTCTTGTATTCGCTTTTATCAACCATTGAGACTATTTTTTTAACGATTTT
>CAZXJX010000019.1:6563-13780 GCA_964641235.1 uncultured Planctomycetia bacterium | reverse complement strand
GAGATAATGGCGAATAACAGCAAGCGCCAATCAGCGGTTACAGCGAAGGAAAAAGGTTGCGACCCCGCGCACGATTTCTTCGATGAGTCGAGCCGAGATGAAGGAAGACACGCAAGAGCGTTAGAAGGCCTGCTCAAGCGCTACTTCTAAATAGAGTAGGGACGGTTCTGCTACTAATCGGGAAAGTGTCCCCTATATAAGGATAATGGGGACACTTTTCGCTTTGGCTTGAGAACCGTCCCTATTTTTGTCTTGAAGACATATTTTTTTTGGGATATACTTAAATTGTAACGAGGGCCTGAAATGCCGTATGAATTTATTGAACACGAGGCGGATATCGGAATTCGCTCGTGGGGAAGTACGCTAGGCGAAGCGTTCATCGAGGGCGCTAAGGCGCTGTTTGACATTATGGTCGATATAAATAAAGTTGAAAGGATAGATTCGGTTGATATAGAATGCGAGGCACATGATATACCGACGCTATTCGTCGAATGGCTTAACGAATTATTAACGAAGGCGGATTTAAACGGAATGGTCTTTAGCGATTTTAAGATTTTAGAGATAACCCCCGTAGATGATAACGTGCATAGATTAAAGGCGAAGGCATTCGGGGAAAAATTAGGTAGAAATAAACATAATATAAAAGTAGAAGCAAAAGCCGCCACTTATTTCGGATTGAAATACGAAAAAAAAGGCGGCAATTTTTATTTACAATGCGTGATAGATTTATAACTTTGTCATTGCGAGTCCGCCGCAGACGGACGAAGCAATCCAAGTGAGATTGCTTCGTCCTCCGACGATACGTCGGAGTCCTCGCAATGACGATGTGTGGTGGTTGCGATGAAGATCGATGTCAAACAGGTAAGTAAATATATCTGGGAAATTCCGAAGTCGGGCGAGATGCTCGTTCCCGGAAGGATTTATGCCGATAAGGAATTGATGGCCCATTTAATCAGCGACGTCGAGAAGGGCAAAGAATGGAACGCGCTCGTTCAGGTTGTAAATGTCGCATCTCTTCCCGGGATACAAAAGGCATCCATCGCGATGGCGGATATTCATCCGGGATACGGCTTCGCAATCGGCGCAATCGGCGCATTTGACACTGAAACAGGTGTCATCTCCGTCGCTGGCGTGGGATTTGACTGTAACTGCGGCGTAAGGACTTTAAGGACGCAGCTTACTCGAGATAATTTAAAAGGAAAAGAGGAAGGGCTTGCCAATGAATTATTCAGAGTAATTCCGGCGGGGTTGGGCTCAGAGGGAAAAATAAGGTTATCGCTCAGCCAAATTGATGAGGTTTTGGTAAAGGGCGCTAAATTCTCAGTCGAGAATGGCTACGGCTGGGAAGAAGATTTAACGTTTATGGAGGAAGAAGGATGCGTTAAAGGAGCGGACCCTAAGACGGTAAGTTATGAGGCAAAGCAGAGGGGATTCAAACAGGTCGGCACGTTAGGTTCGGGCAATCATTATCTTGAAGTACAATACGTCGCCGAGATTTTCGACGATGAAGCCGCAAAAATTTACGGATTATTTCCGAATCAGGTTTTAGTATCGATACATTGCGGAAGCCGCGCGCTCGGACATCAAATCGGGACGGATTATTTAAAAGTGTTAGAGGCGGCGTCGAGAAAATATAATATTCCTATCAGAGAAAGGGAATTAGTCTGCGCGCCGTTTAAGAGCGAGGAGGGCAGGCGATATTTTGCGGCGATAAATTGCGGGATTAACGCTGCGTTTGCAAATAGGCAGGCGCTTACGCATTTGACGAGAAAGGCGTTTGCCTCGGCGTTAGGAATAGATGAAAAAAGCGTTCGGACACTTTATGACATCGGACATAACACGGCGAAGTTGGAGAAGCATAAAGTCGACGGAGAAATGAAAGATTTAATCGTTCACAGAAAAGGCGCCACGCGCGCATTCGGTCCCGGCAGGCCGGAAATTCCCGATGCATATAAAAGCATAGGCCAACCTGTTTTAGTCGGCGGGACGATGGGCACCTGCTCATATATTTTGCACGGAACCGAAAAAGGAATGGAGGAAGTTTTTGGGACGGCGGTTCACGGCGCAGGAAGAGTTTCCTCGAGGGAGCAGGCAAAGCGAAGGTGGCGCGGAACGGAGTTGGTTAAGCAACTTCAGGAACAAGGTATAATTATAAAGGGGCACAGTCTGCCCGGTGTTGCGGAAGAGGCACCCGGCGCATATAAAGATGTCACTAAAGTCGTCGATGTCGTCCACAATTCCGGAATCGCGAAAAAGGTCGCGATGACTAAACCTTTGATTTCTATTAAAGGATAGGGAGGTTTCTATGTGCGATACCTGCGGATGTCGCGAAAAGAAGCCACAGAAGCCCAAAAAGTAGCATAGTAGGCTAGCCATTTTGATACCCCTACCCATAGGGATTATCACCGTCGAGAAGCCCTAGATATGGTATATTTTTTTCTTGACAAGCCACAGAGGGGGTGCTATACTTTATTATGGAAAAGGAGGAAAAAGAATAATGGATGCCAAACTTCAGGGTGTATTATCCCCAAATGCTTATAAGGTATTAGAGAAACGATACTTGAGAAAGGACGGGGAGGGCCGCATCATAGAAACACCGGAGGAGCTTTTTCGCCGAGTCGCGCGTAATATCGCGAGTGCTGATTTAGCTTATGACCCCGACGCGGATGTCAAGACATTAGAGGATAAATTTTACGCAATCATATCTAATTTAGAATTTTTACCGAACTCGCCCACTTTGATGAATGCCGGCCGTGAGCTACAGCAATTATCCGCCTGTTTTGTTTTGCCTGTCGAGGATGCAATGGAATCTATCTTTGAGGCGATAAAAAATACGGCGCTGATTCATCGCTCAGGCGGAGGCACGGGTTTTTCGTTTTCGAAATTGCGTCCGAAGAATAGTATGGTTAAAACGACCGGCGGGATCGCAAGCGGGCCTGTATCGTTTATGAAAGTATTTGATGCCGCAACGCATGCCGTCAAACAAGGCGGTTGTGTAGTTCCTTCTACTAGAATTTCTACCGGGAAAGGTTTGGTTAAAATAGAAAAACTAGGGCCTGCTGATGCAACGCCAAATACCTGGCACCCATACAATCCTCATCCTCTAGCCGTTTTTACCGACGAAGGGATTAGAATCTCAAACGAATTTTATAATAATGGGGTATCTAAAGTTTTAAGATTAACTGCACGAAACGGTTACTCAATTTCTACCACTCCTGAACACCGCTTAAGGATTATCGATGAGAACGGCAATTATGTTTGGCGATATGTAAGGGATATACAGATTGGCGATTGGGTGGCTTTGCAAAAAAATACCTATTTCGAGGATATTCAATACAAATTTCCTGAGTTTAAAGAAATCGCACATTTTAATGCCAAAAGGATCAAATTTCCTTCTAGGCCAACCAAGGAACTAGGAGAATTTATCGGTTTGATAATTGGTGATGGGGCGATAAGCATAAATTCAAAAGGTTGCGGACGTCTCGTCGTAAGCGTAGAAGATAAAAATGTAGATGTAGTCGAACATTTATTGAAGATAGGCGAAGAGTTTTTTGGATTAATGCCGATAAAGCAGAAAAAGAAAGATGACAAGAGTACAAATTATTTCTTTAATTCTACAGTATTAGTTAGTTGGTTAAAACATATCGGAGTAGAAAAATCTTCCGCAGCAAAAGCACGAGTGCCGGAGTTAGTTTTTCAAGCAGGTAGAGAGTTTGCGAAAGGATTTTTGAGAGGGCTATTCACCGCTGATGGCACGATAACGAAAGAGGGTTATCCCTCGCTTTGCAGCGTCTCTAGAGATCTTATCGAAGAAGTGCAGCAGTTACTTTTATCCGTTGACATTCCAAGCAGTGTTAGCGTGAAAGGGAATCGTAAAAATGCCTTTGGGAAATTACCTCTTTATCAGTTGAGGATTATAACCAATGCAGGACTGATGAAGTTCGCTTCAGAGATAGGTTTTATTTCTAGACAGAAGAACTCACGTTTAAAGAATGGATTAAAGAAGGCTTGGGAGTTTAACGATGTGATTCCAAATATAGAGGCTAAGTTAGAATCTATATATGGCGGCCCTGGCAGAGGTTGTGGATCGGGGCGTTCCAAAAGAGGCGCAAATCGTAAATTATATCGTGACATTCAACATTATCTTCCACAGATAACGGCGTCTCGCCATTTGACGCGTCTGCGCCTCAAGAGATTAGTCAATAAGTACGAGGAGTTAAGAAACGATTCTCGTATCCAGTGGTTTTTAAATAACGAACAATTCTATGACCAGATAGTTGATATTAAAGAAGGCGAATCCCTCACGTTAGACATTGCAGTTCCTGAAAACAACACTTATATCGCTAATGGTTTTGTCAGCCACAATACCCGACGCGGCGCCAATATGGGAATTTTGCGTATTGACCATCCCGATATTTTGGAATTTATTTCCTGCAAAGAATCCGACAAAGAGATTACGAATTTCAATATCTCCGTCGCATTGACCGAAGATTTTATGGAAAAGGTCCAGCGCGACGAAGAATATGATTTAATCGCGCCGCATACGAAAAAATCCGTCGGGCGACTTAAGGCGCGCGAAGTATTCGATACCATCGTAAAGATGGCGTGGAAGAACGGCGAGCCCGGAATTATATTTATAGACAGGATTAATAAATCAAATCCCACGCCGAAGGTCGGAGCGATTGAATCGACAAATCCCTGCGGCGAACAACCGCTTTTGCCATACGAGAGCTGCAACTTAGGCTCGATAAATCTCTCGAGGTTGGTCAGCCGCATCGACGAGAAATACGAGATAGATTGGGAGAAATTACGCAACGTCATCCATTTGGCAGTCCATTTTCTCGATAATGTAATTGATATGAATAAATTTCCGCTTCGCCAGATCGAGCTGATGACCAAGGCGAATAGAAAAATCGGTCTGGGCGTAATGGGTTTTGCCGAGATGTTAATCAGATTAGGAATTCCTTATAATTCGGAAGAGGCGATTCAGACGGCCGAAAAAGTTATGTCGTTTATTCTGGATGAGGCGAAGAAGGAAGCTTATTCACTTGCTTTAAGACGGGGCCCATTTCCGAATTTCGAGAATTCGATTTATGTCGGAGGGACCAAATTAAGAAATGCGACTTTAACCACTATCGCCCCGACGGGAACGCTCTCGATAATCGCCGGGACTTCAAGCGGTATCGAACCGCTATTTGCGATTTCGTACTATCGGGAGGTTATGGATAAAACGAAATTAGTCGAGGTGAATCCGATATTCGAGGAAGTTGCTAAAGAGCGTGGATTCTATTCCGAGAAATTGATGGAGAAAATTGCCGAGAAAGGCAGCCTACACGAGATCGACGAGGTGCCCGAGGACGTAAAGCGCATTTTCGTTACGGCGCATGACATAGTTCCCATTTGGCATATCAGGATGCAGGCGGCATTTCAGAAATATACGGATAATGCCGTTTCTAAGACGGTAAATTTCTCCTATGAGGCGGCTCCCGAGGATGTGCGCGAGGTATATTTATTGGCATATAAGATGGGATGCAAAGGCGTTACGATATATCGCGATAGAAGCCGCGAAGAGCAGGTATTATATATTGCCCGGCCGAAGGAGAGGTCGGTCGAAGAGGTAAATAATAATTCGGAAGAAAATAATGGAAATGGAGAGGAAAAAGAGAAGTTAATGAAAGAGGAAGTAGTTGAAAAGAAAGAGAAAGCGAGGACGTCTCCGCGACCGCGGCCGGAGGTAACCAGGGGCACGACCACGAAGATTATGACGGGTTGCGGGAATTTATATATAACCATTAATGAAGACGAAAATGGCCAGCCGTTCGAGGTATTTACTCAGATGGGCAAAGCCGGCGGTTGCGCCGCAAGCCAGCTGGAGGCAATCGGAAGATTGGTCTCGCTCGCATTAAGATGCGGTCTTGATACTCGCTCGATAATCGAGCAATTAAACGGAATTCGCTGCCCGTCTCCGTCGTGGGAGAAGGGCGGACGCATCTTCTCCTGCGCCGATGCGATTGCGAAGGTCATCGAAAGGCGTCTGTTAAATAGAAAGATAAAAGAGGAGAAAGAATCTAAGGCCGATGAGGCCCCACCTGAAAATAAAATCAAAGCAGGAAATGTCGTCGGCGTCTGCCCAGACTGCGGCGGGGCGCTGCAACACGAAGAAGGCTGTATGGTCTGCAAGGCCTGCGGCTATTCCAAGTGCGGTTAAATTCTGACGATGATAAAGCCGGACCATTGGATTAAGAAGAAGGCCCTTGAAGAAAAGATGATCGAACCTTTCGTGGATCATCAAATCGGGAAGGGCCATATCAGTTATGGGCTTTCAAGTTTCGGATACGATATGAGGGTCGCCGATGAGTTTAAGATTTTTACGAACATAAATACGACCGTCATAGACCCCAAGGGCTTCGACGAAAAATCGTTTGTAAATTATAAAGGCGATGTCTGCATAATCCCGCCAAATTCTTTCGCGCTTGCCCGCTCAGTCGAATATTTCAGGATGCCCAGAGATACAATCGCAATCTGCCTCGGAAAATCCACATACTGCCGTTGCGGCGTAATCGTAAATGTAAGTCCCTTAGAGCCCACTTGGGAGGGCTTCCTTACGATAGAGATTTCGAATACAACACCCCTGCCGGTTAAAGTCTATTCGAACGAAGGAATCGCGCAACTTCTATTTTTCGAAAGCGATGAAGAGCCTCTGGTCTCTTATAAGGATAGAAAAGGAAAATACCAGAAACAACGAGGGATAGTCCTTCCGAAGGTAAAGTAAATTGAAGTTAGCCCTTCCCGTATCAGATTTTAATCTCGAACACACATTAGAATGTGGCCAGGCGTTTCGTTGGGAAAGAAAAGGCCGATTTTATTACGGCGTAATAGGCGAGGCGCTGGTAAAGGTCAGATACGACGGCTCGCATCTTGTTATTGAGTCAAACTCGGCGTTAAATAAAAATTCGATTGCCGAATATTTCGGTTTAAATGAAGACCTTCCTAAGATTTTAAAGGAAATAGACGTTGACAAAAACATACATAAAGCAATTACGAAATTCCACGGCCTACGCATTTTAAATCAGGAATGCTGGGAATGTCTGGCATCCTATATCCTGTCGTCTTATAACAATATCCCACGCATTAAAAAGATGATTGAAAGATTGTCGGCGGCTTTTGGCAAAAAACTCAGCTTTGATTCTGTTGAGCGCTTTTCCTTCCCCAGCGCC
>CAZXJX010000019.1:0-6553 GCA_964641235.1 uncultured Planctomycetia bacterium | reverse complement strand
GATTTAAAGGCCTTAAGAAAATTGGGATTGGGTTTCAGGGCGGAATATCTTAAAGATACCGCAAAAAAAATCGCTTCGAGAAAATTCGACCTCAAGAAACTCGAAGATTTAAACTATGAAGAAGCAAAGAAGAAGTTGATTTCGCTTAAAGGCGTCGGCGAAAAAGTCGCCGATTGCGTCCTGCTATTTTCGTTCAAGAAATTCGAGGCATTTCCTGTTGACGTGTGGATAAAGCGGGGAATCGAGAAATTGTATTTTAAAGGAAGGAGGCTTACCCCAAAGAAAGCGGCAGAATTTGCTCGCGAATACTTCGGTCGCTTCTCTGGTTACGCGCAGGAGTATTTGTATCATTATTTGCGGTGCATCCATAATAAGTAAAAATTTTTCTTGACAAATGTTAATTTATAAGATATCTTAATAAAGTTCTTTAGAGAAGGGGGTAAGGGTGAGTGTGTATCCCCGACTATATCCCACCTGCCGAAGAGAATAATCCTTAAAGGGAAGAATTTTCCTGAAAGAAAATCCATGCATTTATCGTCTATTATTTTAGAAAGGAGACCTAAAAAACAGTCGAAACCAAAACTCTTTATCCTCACGATGCACCTTATCTTTTCAATTCTATTTTGCCTTACCTCCTACGCACAAGACCCTACTCCCCTCCGAGACGAACCTTCTATAGTCGAACTCCACCGCGCCGCCGTAAGATATGCCGAAGTTGAGCCCAATAAAATAACAAACTGGCGAAGGCAAGCCGCCATAAAAGCCCTCCTTCCAGAAGTAAGCGTTGGCTACGATAAAGATGTAGATTCAACAGTAACCTCATCTACATCAAGCGGCAAAACTTCCTACACAATAGGCCCGGATGATACAAGCTACGGCTGGGACTTCTCTGTTAAATGGGATTTAGGTGATCTCGTCTATAATGATGACCAGACCTCTATAGACTCCCGCTCAAAACTAATGGTCCAGCTTCGAAACGACGTCTTAGAGCAACTAAACACCGCATATTTCGAACGAAAGAAACTCCAAAAACAGCTTGATAAAATCCCAGACAAGACAAGCGAAGCATATCTCGAAAGGGAGATAAAAATCGAAGAACTCACTGCCCAAATAGATGGCTTGACAGGGGGATATTTAAGCAGGAATATAGGGGGACACTTTCCCGATTAGCACAAGAACCGTCCCTGATTTTGCTTGCAAAAATTTTGCGAAGTGATAAAATTATTGTGAAGCGGAGGTTTTGAGATGAAATGCGATACGTGCGGGCGGGATGTGCCTGAGGTAAGAAGAGTGGTAGTGGCAGCCGGCTACGACAGGACGTTGGCAAAGCCCATCTACAATTGCCCCGAATGTTACGAAAAGAAGGAAAAAAGCAAAAAATATAACCTGCCAGAAGGCCAAGAGAAGAAATAGAATATAATGGCTCTGATTAAATTAAAGGTTTTAGATAACGGATATCTTGCGCTCATTGATTCTATGGGGGCGGATAAAGCGGTTATTCAGGCGGCGCGAAGGTGCTATTTAAGCGAACCGCAGGGAGAGGAATCCGACGCAAAGTTAATCCGCCATCTGATTTTAAAGGGCCACGGCACGCCGTTCGAACACGCCTATTTTACCTTCGATGTGAAATGCCCTCTTTTTGTTGCCCGCCAGTGGATGCGGCATAGAATAGGAAGTTACGACGAGATGTCCCTTAGATATTGCCTTGCAAAAAAAGATTATTACACGCCCGAGAATTTAAAAGGCGCAGAACTCGAAAGATATAAAAAATCAATAGACGAAGTGTTTGCCAGTTATGAAGAATTGGTAAAGGCCGGCATAAAGCGAGAGCAAGCCCGTGGAGTTTTACCGCTTTCAGTATACACCCTATATTATTGGACAGTAAATGCCCGCTCCCTTATGAATTTTCTCACCTTACGCCTCGACAAAGCCGCACAATACGAAATGAGAGAATACGCAAAGGCGGCCCTTCAGATATTTAAGGAAAAGATGCCCGTCACCGCAAAGGCCTTCGAGGAGAGATTGAAGCCAAAAGAATAATTTATGGATTTCGCTGGTTCTGATAAGCCCACCGACCAAGAATTAATCGAAAGTTGCATAAGGAAAGATAAGCGTGCTTGGAATATATTTGTTGAGCGATATTCCAAACTCGTTTTGTGGGCGATACGAGACCGCTTGACAAGGTTCAGGTATAATTTCGATAATGGCGACGTAGAGGATATTCATCAGGAAGTGTTTGTCTCTTTGTGGTCGGATAACAAACTGGCTCGGATTAAAGATAGAAGGACGATTGAAAGATGGATTGTGATGGTTGCAGGCAACGCAGCGATAGATTATTTTAAGAAGATGAAAAGGCAGATGCCGCCGAACGCCGTTTCCATTTTTGAAGAGATAATATCAAGCGCAGATGGCGAGGGAAAAACTTTGGCGGAATTATTGCCTACACAGACAGCAAATCCGAGCAGGGAATTTCATTTAAGCGAACTTCGTGAAATGCTGGAAGCTGCGTTGGGATCACTTGAACCAAAGCAGAAGATGGTCGTTAAGTTAAATCTTCTTCGCGGGATGAAACAGCGCGAAGTTGCGCAGGCATTGAAACTTCCGATAAATACAGTTTCGACAATAGTTGCCCGGACGAAAGAGGAATTGAGGGAGAAACTGAAGCGAAAAGGCATTGAAGATTTTTGAAAGAAATTTAAAGGATTTATCGTCTAATATTATATGAAAGAGAATATGTCAAAGATTAAGCTAGAAAAAGCGGCAAAATGTCCCGATGAGACGACGCTATCGGCGTATTTAAGTGGTGCGCTTAAAGAGTCGGAGGTGCGAAGCGTGGAGGAGCACATTGCCGGCTGTCATTTCTGCCTTGAAAATATAAGGGCGGCGTATATGGGCGATACATTATATAAGGAAGGGAATTTACCCGATTCAACTAAAGAATTAATTAATAAAGCGAAAGGGATAGCAAAGTTGAAGACTAACAGTAAACGCCTTAAAAGAAATCTTTGGTTATTCGGCACAATTTTAGCATTTGCGCTCTCGTTTATTTTCCCAAGATATTTTGTGCAATTTTTAGTGGCAGCTCTTATCCTTGGGCTTAAATGGGTTTTTGAAAGTGAAAACGCACGCACGCTTATTATGGTTTTAGATTCCTGGCGCCGCCATTCCCGAGAAAAAGATGAAGGGATATCGGATAAGATTAAGGATAGATTTTAATAAATGGAGGACATATGAGTAAAAAAGTATTGGTAACTTTGGGGCATCCTCAAAAAAAGAGTTTATGCGGAGCATTAGCGCAGGGTTACATCGATGGCGCAAGAAAATCAAACGCAGAAATTAAAGAACTTTATATCGGAGATTTGCAATTTGACCCGATTTTAAGGGATGTCAATGGGAATGCCCAGGAGTTGGAGGAAGATTTAAAGAAGGCCCAAGAACATATAAAATGGGCTGAGCACCTTGTTTTTGTATATCCGACGTGGTGGGGCGGTATGCCCGCTTTGATGAAGGGTTTTATAGAGAGGGTTTTTCTTCCCGGATTTGCGTTTGAAGAAAACGGAAACTTTTATAAAGGATGTTTAGGCAATCGCTCTGCACACCTGATTGTGACGATGGATTCGCCGACGTGGTTTTATAAATGGATTACGAAAAGCCCCGGACATACCTTAATGAAGAAAGCTATCTTAGAATTTTGCGGAATAAAACCCGTCAGGATATCGGATTTCGGCCCTGTTAAAAGCTCTACGCAGGAGCAAAGAGAGAAGTGGCTCGCTGAAATAAGAAGGAAAGGCGAGGAATTATTATTGTAGTAATCTTTAATCGAGTAGGATATTTGAAAAATAGCCTTTCGGGTATTCCTCATACGAAGGGCACCATTTAGTAGTATTTCGGTAGAGAAACCTTTGTTTTTTGTGTCAAGGATGTGCCGAGCCTCTCTCGTATAAAAGTTGAGAACCAACAAAATCCTATCGCGGTGAGATTTTGTGAAGGATAAAATAATGTAGCATATTCTTGACACTACTGGTTAGAGAAATGTATTGCCTGTAATTATTACTTGTGATAATATACTTCTGAAATTGCTTAATAGTTAATCATGGTTAATTGTCTGTTAATCTGAAGGGGTTAATGTGGTTACCAAAGGACAAATGGAAGCTCAGATCGGCGAAGCTATTATAAAATTTGAGAAGGAATATCTCGGTAGGGGCCCCACCGAAACACAAATATATATTATCAAAGATATGATTCTAGTTCGACTTAAAGGCGTGCTTACTCCTGCTGAGGAACAACTGGCCAAAACCGCAGAGGGAGCAGAGTTAATAAAAAAGGTGCGCGTCCGCTTGCTGGAAGGAGCACGGGTTATCTTGGAAAATATTATGGCTAACATTATCGGATGCCAGGTTAAAAGTTTACATACAGACATAAGCACCAAAGTCGGCGAGAGGGTAATAATTTTTACGCTGGATCAGAATTTGGGAAATAAGTTTAAGGATTAAAAAAATCTTTCAAAAATTAAATTTTTTGTGTATAATACTGTCAATAAAAATAATTTAAGCGGAAGATCAAACAAAGGCCCTCAATAAAATAGTAAGGGCGGTTGTAAGATAAGCCGACATTTTAGTTTCTTAGTTCTCATTGGTATGGGAGCGAGAAGCAATGTTGGTTTTTTTATTTTAGGACGAAACCGAAGGGAGAAAGATGACTCAAAAAACTAGTGCAAGTTCAAATGTTTTCAAACCGCATAAAAATACGCATGACATTCCCAATACGATTACTATGTTTTGGCCACATATATCGGAACGTGTAGCACCTGCCATAGCAGAGACGCTAAAGACTAAATGGATAGGTCAGGGGCCAAAGGTTAATGAGGCAGAACTTAAATTTACCGAGATGTTTAATATACCTTACGTGGTTACTCTGAATTCCTGCACATCCGCCTTACACCTATCATTAATACTTGCTGGCATAAGTGATGGCGATGAAGTAATTACAACACCTATGACCTGTTCTGCGACAAACATACCTATACTGTATTGTAGGGCTAAAGCGGTCTTTGCAGATATACAGCCAAATACCTTAAATATAAACCCCAAGGATATAGAGAAGAGGATTACCGAAAAGACAAAGGCAATCGTAGTAGTTCATTGGGGAGGATACCCTTGTGATATGGATGAGATTATGTATATCGCCAAAAGGCATAAGATTGCGGTGATCGAAGACGCTGCTCATGCTCTTGGAGCAAGTTATAAAGGTAAGAATATAGGTACAATAGGAGACTATACTTGTTTTTCCTTCCAGGCAATAAAGCAGATTACCACTGGAGATGGGGGGATACTGGCAGTAAAAGATGAAAAGATTTACAAGCGAGCAAAATTATTGCGTTGGTATGGAATAGATAGAGAGTTCAAAGCCGATACATACTGGAAATACTTAATCAAAGAGTTTGGGTATAAGTACTGTATGAACGATATAGCGGCGGCTATGCTTATTGCTCAACTAGATGATTTATCAGCAGTTCTAAAAAGGCGCAAAGAGATTGTTGAAAGATATAGAAGAGAGTTGGTAGATGTGCTTGGATTAAGTTTGTTTGAGAATAGGCCAGACAGGCAAAGTGGAAATTGGCTTTTTACTATACGCGTAAAGAATAGGGATGCCTTTCAGAATAAGTTGGACAATTATGGGATCGAATCAAGCATGGTCCACATTAGGTGTGATATCTGCCCTATCTTCGGTGGCAAGAGACAGGAAGATTTGCCAGTGATGAATGAAATTGAGACCGAGTATGTTTCTATTCCTTTACATTGTAAATTGACCGATGACGACGTCAGTAAGATTATCAAGGTTATAAAAAGCGGGTGGTAAGTGAGCAGGGTAGTTTGGGGAAAAAATGGAAGAGAAAAAGATATTAGATGTAGGATGCGGTAGGGCAAAACATGCTGGTAGCGTTGGCATTGATTGGGTGCCGGGACCAGGAGTGGACATAGTCTACGATTTAAATAAGATCCCTTGGCCCATAGAAGATAATACCTTTGATGAGATTATCTGTCAGGATACGATTCAACTTCTTGATAATGTTGTCAAGACGATGGAGGAGATGCATAGGATTGGTAAAGCTCAAGCGATTATCAAAATAAGAACACCTCATTTTTCCCATCCAAACTCATTTAGGGACCCAATGCATAAATGGCATTTCACTATAGATACCTTTGATTATTTTACTGAGGATTTTAAATATCCTATATATAGTGATAAGAAATATAGGATGATTAAAAAAGAATTTATCTTTAATAGAGAATGGGGCATAGGCGCTATACTGGCAAGGATTTCACCACGCAGATATGAAAGATACTACTGCCACCGTTTTCCGCCATATAACATGTATTTTGAAATGCAGGTGATAAAGTAGCATGAGATGCGACATAATAATCCCTGTCTGGAACGAAAAGGAATTGACCGGGCAGTGCATAAATAGTATATTTGCCAACACGCATTGCGAATATAGGATAATCATTATAGATAATGCAAGCGACCAGCCAACAGCCGCATATCTTGATGA
>CAZXJX010000018.1:5991-15508 GCA_964641235.1 uncultured Planctomycetia bacterium | reverse complement strand
ATTCCGACTTTTCATCCCGCCTATCTTCTAAGGAATCCGAATAGCAAAAAGCTCGTCTGGGAAGACCTGAAAAAAATAAGGCGCATCCTTTCGGAGGTTTAAATTATCGTGGTTAAGGAATATGCCGAGATAGCGATAGGGCTGCCGATCGCAAAGCCATTTCATTATAGAATTCCTGAAGAACTAAAAGATAAAATCGAGATAGGCAAGAGAGTCTGGGCGCCGTTTAAAAATCGTCCCATCGTAGGTTATGTGTTGGGGTTCGTAGAGTCGCCGGAGGTTAAAGAAGTCAAAAACATATCGTCCGTTATAGATGAAACGCCGATCTTGGATCGCCATATGTTAGAGCTTACGAAATGGATGGCGGATTATTATTACACTTCATGGGGAGAGGCAATCGAAACGGCCATGCCAGGCCCTTTGAAGAAAGGCAAGACTAAAATCGTGCCGAGACACCCCTTGACAGAGGAAGTATATGAGCCGACAAAAAAATTTAAACCTAGCATTCAACAGGAAGGCGCTTTAAAGCCCATTTTAAAATCGATATCGGAGAGGAAAAGCGATGTCTATCTTTTGCACGGAATAACAGGCAGCGGTAAAACAGAGGTTTACTTGCAATCTATAGAGGTAGCGTTGAGATTGGGTTTGTCCGCGATAGTTTTAGTTCCCGAGATTTCGCTTACTCCTCAGGCCATAGAGAGGTTCAAGTCCAGATATGGAGGGCTTGTAGCGGTATTGCATAGCAGGCTTTTAGAAAGCGAAAGATTTATGGAATGGAAGAGGTTAAAAGAAGGCGCCGCAAAGATTGTAATCGGCGCGCGTTCTGCCATTTTTGCGCCGGTAAAAGAACTGGGGTTAATCGTAATCGATGAAGAACATGAGACATCATATAAACAGGAAGTTGCGCCGCGGTATAACGCCAGGGATGTTGCGATAATACGGGCGAAGTTGTCGAATGCGACCGTAATTTTAGGCAGCGCCACGCCGTCGGTGGAAAGTTATTATGATGCCATATCGAAGAGATATAAGTTATTGAAGCTAACGGAACGAATCGAGAAGAGGCAACTTCCTAAGGTCGAAGTAATCGATATGCGGCAGGAGACGATAGATACGAAGGAGGTTAAGATTTTGTCGAGGACCCTTGAGAATGCCGTTGCCGAGGTGCTTAAAAGAGGCGGCCAGGTAATGTTATTCTTAAATAGGAGAGGATTTTCGACGTTTATAAATTGTAAACGTTGCGGGTATGCAGTGCAGTGTAAATATTGCAACGTATCGTTGACGTATCATTTCGATACCAAGCGGCTTAGTTGTCATTATTGCAATTATCAGGCATCTCCTCCGAATATTTGTCCAAAGTGCAAGAGCGAGGACATAAGGTATTTTGGGATAGGGACTCAAAAAGTCGAAAGCGAAGTTGCTCGACTTTTTCCGCAGGCGAATATCGGAAGGATGGACACGGATGCAACCGCAAAGCGAGGGTCGCACAAGAGCATCTTATCCGATTTTAGAAAAGGGAAAATCGATATTTTGGTTGGCACGCAGATGATAGCGAAGGGACATGATTTTCCAAAAGTTATGCTGGTAGGAGTGGTCTCTGCCGATACCGCTTTAAACTTGCCCGATTTTAGGGCAAGCGAACGCAGCTTTAATTTGCTGACGCAGGTTGCGGGTCGTGCAGGGCGCGGAGCAGATCCGGGAAGAGTTATAATTCAGACTTATAACCCCAGCCATTATGCGATTAAAAAGAGCATAACCCATGACTACGAGGGGTTCTTTGAAGAGGAGATAGGTTTCAGGCGGGAACTGAGGTATCCGCCTTTTATTCATATGGTCGAAATTAATTTGCGGGGCAGAAACGAAGAGCGAGTTATAAAAATTTCTAACGATTTAGCGGCGATACTAAAAGTTATATCGAAACGCGAACTTCACGAGACGAACAATGAACCCATAGAAATCGTCGGGCCTGCAGCTGCATTTATATCCAAAATGAGAGGGCAATTTAGGTGGAATATGTTGTTAAAGGGCAAAGAACCCAAGGAAATATGCAAACTAATTGATCTTTCTTTAAAGGAGATTAAAGGCAGGTCAAGCGTAACAATAACCGTTGATGTCGATCCCATCGGCCTATAGAGTGGATTATTTATTTTCCCCCGGAGTAGAAAAGCTTCCTTTCAGCGTCCCTAAAGCGTCTAAATCCTTTACTCCGCGTTCGGCTTCCATATCGTAAGGGTTAACCTTTAAAGCCGCCTGGTAATAAATGCGCGCCTTTTCGTAATTCTCTATTTTCATATAAAGATTTCCCAGCCTCTTAAGCGCCTTGACGTTTCTATTATTTATCTGTGGAACTGCCTCAAGGATTTTGAGGGCATTTAACGTTTGTCCTTCGTTTAAAAAGCAATTTGCGATGGCATTTAGCGTGGCTATGCTGCCGGGGTCCGCTTTCATTGCTTTTTCGAATTGATAAATAGCCTCCCAGCTCCTTCCTCTTTTTTGCAACGAAATACCACGCAGCATAAGGAGTAGGCCGATTATCTTTCTTAAGAGTGCCTTTATCTTTAACGGGTCAAGGGACCTTTTTTGTTGTTCTCGGAGGGCGAACCACAGATAGAAGCGGCCATCGGCAAAGTCCTGTTTTAAAGCCAATGCGGAGCTAAATAACTCTACGGCGTAATCGAAATTTTCTCTCTTGAGAGCCGCAAGGCCCTTGTCGTAATAGTCCTTAACTTCTTTGGGGAGAACTTCTTTCGGTGCTTCTGGTTTAATTTGTTCGGGTCCGTTGGACATCGTCATATCCTGCATAAATTATAAGGCATTAGGCGAAAAGTGTCAATCGATTTTTAAGTTTGGATTTTAGCTAAATTTTTGGTAAAATAATAATGTTCATTCGACGAGGAGTTGATAAATGGCGATTTTACAGATTCGCAAATATCCTGATCCCGTATTGAGGAAAAAGACCGAGCCGGTAAAAGAGATAACCGAGGCCGATAGGCAACTTATCAAGGATATGGTCGAGACAATGAAAGCGGCTCAAGGCGTGGGGCTCGCCGCAAATCAGGTCGGGGTCTCCAAAAGGATATTCGTCTTTAATCCCTCTCCGGAAGAATGGAAAGCGGATGCGCTTATTAACCCCGTTATCCTCAAGCGGCGCGGCAGAGAAAGGACGGAAGAAGGATGCCTAAGCCTGCCTGGAATAAGTAAAGAGGTACACCGCTTTAGCTCTGTTTTGGTAGAGGGGCTCGACATAAAGGGTAAGCCCTATAAATTTGAGGCAGATGGACTGCTCGCAAGGATTATTCAGCATGAGATAGACCACTTAAACTGTATGCTGTTTGTCGACAGGATTAATCCGCTAAGCCGAATGAAGGCACTGCGCCAATATAAACGGGCCTCTAAATGAGAATTGTATTTTTTGGCACATCGGATTTCGCGGTCCCTAGTTTGGTAAAATTGAACGCAAGCCATGAATTAACGGCGGTTGTTACCAAATCCGATAAGCCCAAAGGAAGGCATCTTTTAACGAAATTCTCGCCGGTTAAATCGAAAGCGCAAGAGCTCAATATCCCATTATTTTTTATAGAAGGGGTTCCTCGGGAGCGCGTCATAAGCGAATTAAAAAAATATAATGCGGACCTATTTGTGGTAGTTGCCTACGGAGAAATCTTATCTTCCGAAGTCTTAACGATTCCCAAATTTTATTCGATCGGCTTGCACGGCTCTTTATTGCCGAAATACAGAGGGGCGGCGCCTATAAATTGGGCGATTTTAAACGACGATAAGGAAACAGGGGTTACGGTCTTTAGGATGGATGAGGGCATGGATTCCGGCGATATAATATTACAGAGGAGAGTTAAAATTCTGGATTCGGACAATACAGAGTCCCTCTCTTTAAAACTTTCCGTTGCGGGGGCGGACTTGCTGTTGGAGGCGATAGGTTTAATCGGGAACGGAGAAACAAATTTTATTAATCAAAAAGAAGAAGAGGCTACCTTCGCCCCAAAGTTAAAAAAAGAGGACGGAATCATCGATTGGACAAAAAGTGCCGTAGAGATACATAATAAAGTCAGGGCGATGTATAATTGGCCGGGAGCGTTCTCAAATTTGAGCGGGAGAACGGTAAAAATCTGGCAGACCCATGTTGTGGACTCTCAACCCGAAGGCGTTAATAACCCAGGGGAAATTATCAAGATAGAACCAAATGGGATATTTGTGGCATGCGGGAAGGGAATGCTCCGGATCAAAGAATTGCAGGCAGAGGGTGGCAAACGGATGCCTGTTTCGGAGTACTTACGCGGACATAAAATTGCGGTTGGCGACTTTTTTCTTTATCTGGCTTAAATGATATGATATAATTTTACATTGTTTATTTATTTAGATGATAAGCAAAGTTGCGCCTTACGATATAATTCGCCGTGATTTCGAGCACCTTAAAGAGACGGAAGAGTTAAATACAACGCCTGAGACAGCGGAATTAATTTTTGTGCAGTCCCTCGAAGGCAGGTCCCATAACGGCGCCGGTTTCTTCCATAAAATGTTCTATGTAAATACGACGATAGACGATATCGTCCGCGCGTTGAAATTGAATGCCGCCGAGGTAAAGAAGAAACGCCAACTTTTGATAGATGAAATAGTCGAGTACGTAAAGGACGTAATCGACGGCAAGCCAAGGAATAAATTTTTAAATTCGCGAGGCGAACCTTTGCTCGGGATCCCTGACTTTAGGCAGATAGAAGTCGATCCGCACGAAGTTTTAAAAGGGATTTATATCGGCGGCTTAAGGGATAATTGCGAGGTACGGAAAGCCACGCAGTTGCGCTATGAAATTACGATCGGTTACGGGAAATGCTATCCCGTAAACGTTGAGATTATGGAGGATTTGGGGCTGGACGGAGAGACGTTTGCTCATCAGGAGCATGCTGAATCCCTCGAACTATATAAGAAGGAAGGCCTGATAATCAAACCCGAGAATATAAGCGAAGTGCCCGCAGAAAATATAAGATATATGTACATTCGTTATGCTTTAGGTCCGGGGCAATCGGATGATGCGGCGCTGGTTTCCGCGGGGCTTATATATAATAAAGACGTAGCCTTAGGGGTTTTCTTGGCGGACGCGATAGATACTCTCGAAAAATATGTCTGGGCTTATAGAGACCAAGATGACGAGCTTGCTTGTTATATAGGAGAGAATTATTTAGGCCTTGGCGTTACGATGGATGAAGTATATGAGATAGCGTATCTTTCCGCCATACCTGAGGGAAAAGAAGAGGAGATCCCGGACAGCTCCTTAAGATATTTTCTCTCAAAAGATCCTAAAATGGGACAATGCGCGCTGGAAAGCCATTTAAATTTCATTCAAGGCAAACCCTATTTTCCGATGTTCATAAGTTATAATAGAAGTTTATCGACGGATTTTTATCGTTATATTAGAGACAGAATTTTGGAGTTTAAGAAGCCGCAGGAGGTTATGACCTCTGAGGCATTGGTTAAAGGATTGGAGAGGCCGGTCGAGGAATTTTTGAAGCGCCCCGCAGTTATAGTTAAATCGGAAGTTTCCTTAAAGGAAGCGATAAAGAGGATGCGCCAGAGCAACGCAGAATTTATTGTTATCCAAGATGAGAATAATATAGTCAAGGGCGTCCTTTCGCTAAACGACCTTTTAAGATTGATGTTGGAAAAAGAAAAGGGTTCTTGAAATATGCCGGAGCTTAGAAAAGACCCCGTTATAGGAAGGTGGGTTATAATTGCGACGGAGAGGTCGCGCCGCCCGACGGATTTTGTGCCGCACGCGGTTTCGGAAGAAAAATATGAAGAGCCTCCCTGTCCCTTCTGCACCGGCAAGGAAAAAGAGACGCCGCCGGAGATATTCGCAATCCGCGACCCGGCGACTAAAGCGAACGAGCCGGGCTGGCATGTGAGAGTTGCATCTTCCATCTCGCCGGCGTTAAAGATAGAAGGGAAGTTGGAAAGACATGGTAAGGGCGTCTACGACGTTTTAAATGGGATAGGAGCGCATGAGGTTGTTATTGAGACGCCTGAGCACATACACAACATCGCGGATTTAAGCGAAACGCAAATCACAAACGTAATCACTACATACATCGAACGAATCGTCGATCTAAGCAGGGACCCGCGCTTTAAATACGTGCTTCTTTTTAAAAATTACGGATTGGCGGCGGGCGCAAGTAAAATAAGGCATGCGCGTTCTCAGTTGATAGCGTTGCCTGTTAATCCGATTAGATTAAAAGACGAGTTGGTAGGGGCGCGCCAATATTTCGAATTTAAGGAACGATGCATCTTTTGCGACATCATCAAGCAGGAATTGGAGACGGGCAAGCGCATCGTTGCGGATATAAACGGTTTTTTGGCAATTGCCCCCTTTGCGTCGAGATTTCCGTTCGAGATGTGGCTGCTTTCCAAAGAGCACAGCGCCGATTTCTCTCGACTGACGAAAGATAAGAGGGCCGATCTGGCAAAGATATTTAAAGTAGTTCTTCAAAAATTGCGCAAAGCGCTTGCGGATCCTCCTTATAACATCATTTTGCATACGGCGCCTTTTAGAATTCCGAAGGCGGGATACTGGAGGACCATAGACGACGATTTTCATTGGCATATAGAGATAATGCCGAGATTGACTCGAGTTGCGGGGTTTGAGTGGGGAAGCGGCTTTTATATAAATTCGACGCCTCCCGAAGATGCGGCGAAATATCTAAGGGAGATAGAATAGGGACACATCCCATTTTTCCCTCGCATAAAAAATAGGATGAAAAATAGGATGTGTCCCTAATTAGAATTAAAAAATGGCAGAACTACGACGAGACCCTATAACAGGAAGATGGGTTATAATTGAGACGGATAAGATAAAAAGGCCCTCTGACTATGCCGTAGAACAGCACACCAAAAAAGGAGGCATATGCCCTTTTTGTCCCGGCAACGAACATATGACGCCGTCCGAGATAGATGCGCATCGCGAGGGGGAGATTAAATCAAATGCGCCAGGTTGGCGAACGCGGATAATCCCAAATAAATTTCCGGCCTTGAGGATAGAAGGAAATTTAGACAGGACGGGCTTGGGGCTGTATGACATGATGAACGGTATCGGTGCCCATGAGGTTATAATAGAAAATCCCGACCACAATAAAGAATTAAGCGATTTGATGGACCACGATGTGGAGAAAGTGGTTTGGGCGTATCGGAATCGCAGTTTGGATTTAAGAGGGGATAATAGATTTAAATATATTCTAATCTTTAAGAATTATGGCGCAACTGCCGGGGCAACGTTGGAACATCCGCATTCTCAATTAATCGCGCTCCCCATTGTCCCCAAACGCGTCATAGAAGAAATGCGCTGGGCTGGCAGATATTATGAATATCGTGAAAGGTGCCTATTTTGCGATATAATACATCAGGATATGGACGAGAGGGAGAGGATAGTTGCTGAAAATAAAGGCTTTATCGCGCTTGCGCCATTTGTATCGAGATTTCCTTTTGAGATTTCTATATACCCGAAATTACACTGTGCGGATTTTAGTCATATTCAGAAAGAAGAGATTATCGATCTCGCCAGGATTTTAAGAGAGACCTTGCTTCGAATAAAATTAGGTTTAAGGGACCCATCGTATAATTATATTGTCCATACTTCTCCGATTGAGACGACTGAGCGTGCCGACTATCATTGGCACATTGAGATTATGCCGAGGTTAGGCAGAACCGCAGGCTTTGAGTGGGGAAGCGGTTTCTATTTGAATCAGACGCCCCCCGAGGTTGCGGCAGAGGTGTTAAGGGAAGTGGAAATTTAAAAAAAAGATTCCTTTAAGGAAGAGAGGAATAGTAAGGGGAGAAACAACGTTTCTTCCCTTACAGTGGAGCTCGGCGGTTGATTCGTAAGCCGTGAAGAGGTAATATGGTATATTAAGGTTGAACTACCGAGGAGGATATCTCGGAGAAACCGAGAACACTACAAAGGAGGAAGGGAAATGGCAGTACGTATCGGGATTAACGGTTTCGGAAGGATTGGGAGATTGACGTTAAAAGCAGGTTTGAAATCTAAGGAGCTCGAGTTTGTCGCAGTCAATGATTTAACGGATACTAAAACTTTAGCGCATCTTTTTAAATACGATTCGACCTTCGGAGTTTTTGACGGTGAGGTAAGCTTGGCCGAAGATTCCATCGTTATAAATGGCAAGAAGGTTAAGGTGTTTTCGCAGAAGGACCCTGCTCTTATTCCTTGGAAAGATTTAGGCGTTCAGATAGTGGTAGAATCTACGGGTAAATTCACAGAGGCAGAAAAAGCTAAAGCCCATCTGGCTTCAGGCGCGGTCAAGAAGATAGTTATTAGCGCGCCGGCAAAGGGCGACGACGGCACATTTTGCATGGGGGTAAACGAAGAAAAATACGAAGCTTCTAAACATAATATAATCTCAAACGCTTCATGCACGACAAACTGTCTTGCGCCGGTCTCGAAAGTCCTTTTGGATAATTTCGGCATAAAGAGAGGTTATATGACCACAATCCACTCTTATACTAACGACCAGGTAACGTTGGATTTTCCGCATAAGGATTTGCGCAGAGCCAGGACTGCAGCGCAGAATATAATCATAACTAAAACAGGTGCGGCAGCGGCTATCGGCGCGGTAATTCCCGAGTTAAAAGGAAAGATGGACGGCGTGGCTATCAGGGTGCCGACTCCGAATGTCTCCTTGATAGTTTTAAACGCCGAGTTAGAGAAGAAGGCGACGGCTGAAGAGATAAATGCGGCATTCAAGAAAGCGGCTTCAAGCGAGAAGATGAAGAGATATTTGGCCGTGACGGACGAACCGTTGGTATCGCGTGATTTCAACGGAAACGATAAATCAGCCACAGTGGATGCGCAATCCACAAAAGTCATAGGCGATAATTTAGCTACCGTATTTGCTTGGTACGATAACGAATGGGGATATTCCTGCAGGTTGGTTGATTTGACCGAATATATAGCGAGGAAAGGACTATGACATCAGGCACGAGTTAATAAAATGAATAAACTTACCATTAAGGATATCGATTTAAAAAATAAGCGCGTTTTAATGAGGGTAGATTTTAACGTTCCGCTTGACGACGGGTTGAACATCACAGACGATACAAGGATAAGAGCGACTTTGCCCACAATAAAATACGCTTTGGAAAAAGGCGCCAAGGTAATATTGATGAGCCACTTAGGAAGGCCCGACGGAAAAGTCGTTGATAAGCTAAGGCTTGACCCCGTCGCGAAAAGGTTAGGGGGATTATTAGGAAAGCCGGTCAAGAAGACAAGCGACTGTATCGGAGCCGAGGTAAAATCGGCCGTTTCTCAACTTAAGTCAGGCGAATGCCTTTTACTTGAGAATTTGAGGTTTCATTCAGAAGAGGAAGCGAACGACCCGAATTTTGCAAAAGAATTAGCAAGTTTAGGGGATATTTATGTAAACGATGCCTTCGGGACCGCTCATCGCGCTCATTCCTCAACCGAGGGAGTAACTAAATTTTTGACTTCTGCGGCGGGGTTTTT
>CAZXJX010000018.1:0-5981 GCA_964641235.1 uncultured Planctomycetia bacterium | reverse complement strand
AAGAGACAGGGGTTTTTTACTGGAGAAAGAAATAGAGTATTTAGAGGAAAAAGTTAAAAATCCCGCAAAGCCGTTCGTTATGATTTTAGGCGGCGCAAAAGTATCTGACAAAATAGGCGTTATCGAAAATTTGATTGATAAAGTCGATGCTATTTTAATCGGCGGCGGGATGGCGTATACATTTTTAAAAGCGCAAGGCAAGCCCATAGGGAATTCTAAGTTAGAGAAAGATAAGATCGACGTGGCGAAGGGGCTACTTGAAAAGGCGAGAGGGGAAAATGTAAAAGTGTTGTTGCCGCTGGATAATGTGATTGCAGATAAAGTGACGGCCGATGCGCAGTCGAAATCGGTAGGCGAAGATATACCGGATGGCTGGATTGCGGTTGATATAGGCCATAAGACGGTCGAATCGTTTAAAGAGGTTCTGAAGGATGCAAAAACGATTGTCTGGAACGGGCCGCTCGGTGTTTTTGAGATAGATAAATTCGCAAAGGCGACCGAGGATATCGCAAAATTCATCGCTTCTTTAGAAGTGATATCTATAATCGGCGGCGGCGATACCGCGGCTGCAATTTCGAAATTCGGTTTAGAAAATAAGATGACACACATATCGACCGGGGGCGGCGCTTCTCTGGAATATCTGGAAGGCAAAGTGCTTCCCGGGATAAAGGCGTTAACTGATAAAAATAGGATGTGTCCCTAATAAAAATATGAGAAAACCGATTATCGCAGGAAACTGGAAGATGTATAAGACGGTCGCGGAGGCAGTCGAACTCGCGGAAGGTTTAAAGCGCGAACTTCGAAATGAAGATTCGGTTGAAGTTGTAGTCTGCCCGCCTTTTACCGCCATCTTTAAAATTGCCGAGGCCTTGAAGGGTTCGAATATAAAATACGGAGCGCAGGATTTATTCTGGGAGGAAGAAGGAGCATACACAGGCGAAGTTTCGCCGAAGATGCTGAAAGACTTAGGTTGCCAATTTTGCATAGTCGGACATTCGGAGCGCAGGACTTACTTCGGCGAGACAAACGATACCGTAAACAAAAAAGTAAGAGCCGCTTTAAAATACGGCATAACGCCGATAATGTGCGTCGGCGAGCGGCTCGAAGAACGGGATTCCGGAAAGACATTCGACGTTGTGAAAAATCATATTGCAGGCGGCCTTAATGGACTAGTTAAAGACGACGTTTTAAAAATCGTAATCGCATATGAACCGGTTTGGGCAATTGGAACAGGACGCAATGCAACACCCGAACAGGCACAAGAGGTGCACAAACATATCCGCGGATTGCTCAAAAATTCTTACGGGGAAGAGATTTCCTCGAAAGTGAGGATACAATATGGCGGAAGCGTAAAGCCCGATAACATCCGCGGGATTATGAACGGCGAAGACGTAGACGGTGCGTTAGTCGGCGGAGCGAGCTTGAAATTGAAAGAGTTCGTCGAGATCGTAAGACAAAGTAAAGGATAAAGGAGTAAAAAAATGTATGCACTTTTAATCGTGATTCATGTGCTGGCGTGTTTAATTTTGATAGCCGTTATATTATTACAGGCCGGAAAAGGCGGCGGCTTAGCGGAGACGTTCGGCGGAGGGGGCGGCGGTTTTCAGAGCTTATTCGGCACAAAGGCATCAACTTTTTTGACGAGGGCAACCGCAATTTTTGCCGTAGCTTTTTTAGTGACGTCCTTAAGTTTAGCCATACTTTCGACTAAGCGGGGAAAATCTTTGCTCGAACAGGAGATTTCAACGGGAGAGAAAGTTAAGCCCGCCGAACAGAAAGAAGTACCTCAGCCGGCGACAGGCGGAGAACAAGCTCCAAAATAAAATGTTAAAGGACGTAAAATATGTACCCCGTTAGAAATCGAAAATTTTCTAATGGGGTGATTAAAAAAATACCGCTTTTTGCGGTATTTTTTTTGTTGGGGACGTTACACTTAGGGACAGTCCCCTTATTAGCAGAAGAAATTAAGACGGGGACAGTCCCTTCTTATGGCGATGCGATAGTAGTAGCGTCCATTGGTGATGCAAATACCTTAGTGCCTATCCTTGCATCTGATTCTGCTTCGCAAGATATCTGCGGTCTTATCTTCAACGGTTTAGTCAAATACGATAAGGATATAAATTTAGTAGGCGATTTGGCCGAAAGCTGGGAAGCCAAAGAAGACGGCCTTGTAATAATATTCTATTTAAGAAAAAATATTAGATGGCATGACGGCCAGCCTTTTACCGCACGCGATGTGGAGTTCACCTACAAAAAATTGATAGACCCGAACGTCAAAACACCGTATAGCGGAGATTTTGAAAGGGTAAAATCTTTGGAGGTCCTGGACGATTATACCGTAGAGGTTACGTATAAAGAGCCGTTCTCGCCGGGGCTTTCGAGCTGGGGGATGTGGATTATGCCGAAGCACATTTTGGAGAACGAAGATTTAAGCAAAACGAAATTCTCCCGCGCACCGATAGGAACAGGGACTTATAAATTTAAAGAGTGGAGGACAGGCGAAAAGATAGTACTAGTTTCAAATCCGGATTATTTTGAAGGCAGGCCTTATATCGATAGATACATTTATAGAATAATACCAGACCAGGCGACGACATTCCTGGAATTGCAGAGTCAAGGCGTAGATGAAGTGGGGCTGACACCGTTACAATATTCCCGCCAAACGGACACAACGTTTTTTAAAAGGTATTACCGAAAATATAGGTATCCCGCGTTTGGCTATACCTATTTAGGGTTTAATCTAAAAGACCCAAAATTTAAAGACAGAAAGGTAAGGCTTGCGATAGATTACGCAATCGATAAGGAAGAGATTATAAAAGGTGTGCTTTTAGGGTTAGGCAGAGTTTCAACCGGGCCGTTCCCGCCAGAGTCGTGGGCTTATAATAAAGAAGTTACGCCGCTACCATACGATCCAAAAATGGCAAAAGAGTTATTAAAAGAAGCGGGTTGGGAAGACAGAGACGGCGATGGCTGGCTCGATAAAGACGGAAAGTTATTTGAATTTACTTTGATAACGAACCAAGGCAACGATCCGCGTAAGATAACCGCAGAGATTATTCAAAGGAGGCTAAAAGAGATCGGCATAGATGTTAAGATAAGGATTATCGAATGGGCGACATTTTTGACCGAATTTATAGACAAGCGAAGGTTCGAGGCGATAATCTTAGGATGGGGTTTGTCGCGCGACCCAGATGCGTTCGATATCTGGCACTCATCAAAACAGAGGGAAGGGGAATTTAATCTCGTAAATTATGAAAATAAGGAAGTCGATAGGCTCTTAGTAGAGGGGCGTCGAGTATTTGACCAGGAAAAACGGAAAGAGATTTATCATAAAGTTCATCAGTTGATTTACGACGACCGCCCTTACATCTTTTTATATGTCCCAGATGCTTTGCCGATAGTCCATACTAGGTTTAGAGGCATTGTGCCGGCCCCACTGGGAATTGGCTACAATTTTATAAAATGGTACGTTCCTAAAGAAGAACAGAAATATACAAGATGGTCAATTACATATTAAGGCGGCTTTTAAGTCTCATCCCCGTTTTATTAGGGATAACGATAATTACTTTTTTCGTAATTCACTTAGCGCCGGGCAAACCCACTCGACTTCAAGCCGAATTATCGCCGAAGATAACTTTGGAAGCCAGAGAAAAATTAGAGCGGCTCTACGGATTGGATAAACCTATTCACATCCAATACTGGGAATGGATTAAAAGGCTTGCGAGATTTGATTTGGGAAGGTCTTTTACCGATGATAGGCCTGTTCTAAAGAAAATTTTAGAGCGCATACCAATTACTATCACGATAAATATTCTAGCATTGTTACTAATTTTTTTAATCGCTGTGCCTATCGGTGTTATGAGCGCCGTAAAAGAAAATTCATTATTCGATAAATCTTCAACAGTATTCGTATTCATAGGGTTTGCAACGCCAACATTTTGGCTGGCATTATTGTTGATGAGTCTATTTGGGGTAACATTAGGTTGGCTTCCGATTTCCGGCATAAAGTCGCTTGAATTTGAAGAATATAATTTTGTCGAAAAAATGTTCGATTTCGCACGTCACTTAATTTTACCCGTATTCGTCTCGGCATTCGGCGGCCTGGCGGGAATTTCCCGATATATGCGCACAAGTATGTTGGAGGTATTACATAAAGATTTTATCCGCACCGCAAGGGCAAAGGGTTTATCAGAGAGAAGCGTGATTTACAAGCATGCCCTGAAGAATGCGCTCCTGCCAATCATTACGATTATAGGGCTGTCGATTCCCGGATTGATTGGCGGCAGCGTAATATTTGAATCGATATTCGCAATTCCCGGAATGGGCAAGTTATTCTTCGATTCGGTTATGGCGAGGGATTACCCCGTGATTATGGGAATCTTAATTATCGGCGCGATGTTGACCCTATTGGGCAACTTGCTTGCGGATGTTATGTATGCCTATGCTGACCCGAGGATTCGGGTAGGTGAAAAAAGATGACGGCCTTCACGAGGAATAAACTCGCTTTATTCGGCGCTCTTATCGTCGGGATAATGGTTTTTCTCGCTATATTTGCGCCGCTTGTGGCAACTTACGACCCCAACGAGATAAACCTTAAGGATGCGCTCATCGGGCCGTCGAAGGAATACCTACTCGGCACAGATTCATTAGGCCGCGACCTTTTCAGCCGAATGGTTTTTGGGGCGAGGATTTCGTTATCCGTCGGCTTCGTTGCAGTCGGAATCGCGGTTTTGGTAGGCATGATGCTCGGTTCAATAGCGGGTTATTATGGCAGATGGATAGATAGCATTATCTCAAGAATAATCGACATAATGCTTTGTTTCCCTACATTTTTCTTGATACTTTCTACAATAGCGGTTTTAGGTCCCAGCATTTGGAATATTATGATTATAATCGGACTTACCAACTGGATGGGTGTTGCGCGCCTTATTCGGGCTGAAATCTTAAGCCTGAAAGAACGGGAGTTCATAGAGGCAGCACGCGCAATAGGCGCAAGCGATTTAAGGATAATAGTGCGTCACTTAATCCCCAATGGCATAGGTCCAGTTTTGGTAAGCGCTACATTAGGCGTCGCTGGCGCGATATTGCTTGAGTCGAGTTTAAGTTTCTTAGGATTAGGCGTTCAACCGCCCAGCCCAAGTTGGGGAAATATATTGACCGAAGCGAAATCCACGTTAGGAATAGCGTGGTGGATTACTCTCTTTCCCGGCTTAGCGATTTTGATTACCGTATTGGGTTATAATTTATTGGGCGAGGGATTGCGGGAAATGTTTAACCCCCATCGAAGAAGATAAATATGAACGAGCTGTTAGAGATTAAAAATTTACGTGTGCATTTTATCCAGGACGGAAAGATCGTCGAAGCCGTGCGCGCAGCGAATTTAAAGATTCACGAAGGGGAAATTTTGGGCTTGGTGGGAGAATCGGGTTCGGGGAAAAGCGTAACGGCGCTTTCCGTAACCAGGCTTCTGCCTAAATCCGGCGAAATAGTCGGCGGAGAAATAATATTTGACGGTCATAATTTACTTAAATTAAGAGAGGATGAGTTAAGGCATATCAGGGGCGGAAAGATTTCTTACGTTTTTCAGGACCCCGCAACTTCCCTTAATCCGGTCTTTACGATAGGAGAACAATTGCTTGAAGTTATCGCGCTTCATCAGCAGGTTAAAAAAGAAGAGATGTTCGAAAAAGCGATTTCTGTTTTGAAGGATGTCGGAATGCCGTCGCCCAAAGATATTATGTATGCTTATCCTCATTATTTATCGGGCGGGATGAAGCAGCGCGCGATGATTGCGATGGCGATTGTTTGCCGTCCCAGATTGTTAATCGCCGATGAGCCAACCACGGCTTTAGACGTAACTATTCAGGCGCAAATTTTGGATTTGCTCGTCCGTTTAAAAGATGAATTACGGCTTACCGTCCTTCTGATAACTCATGACCTCTCAATCGTCGCACAAGTCGCACAGAAGACGGCGGTAATGC
>CAZXJX010000017.1:0-16155 GCA_964641235.1 uncultured Planctomycetia bacterium | reverse complement strand
CCGCCTCTTCTTTTTGCCTTGTCAACTAATTTGCCTTCTTCGATAGCTTCAAAAGTCGCCAAACTCGCGGCGCACGCCAATGGGTTTCCGCCGAAAGTAGATGCGTGGGTGCCCGGCTGCAATACATCCGCGATATCCCTCTTCGCTATCAGAGCGCCTATCGGAAAACCACCGCCTAAGGTCTTCGCCAAAACCATAATATCGGGTGTGGTATTATAATGCTGATAGCAATACATCTTGCCGGTCCTGCCCATTCCGGTTTGGATTTCGTCGAATATCAAAAGAAGTTTTCTCTCGTCGCAAATCTTCCTTAATCCGCCGATGAACTCATCCGACGCAACATTTATGCCGCCTTCGCCTTGAATCGGCTCTAACATTATCGCTATCGTATTATCCGTTATCTTCGCCTTAACCGCTTCTAAATCGTTAAACGGCGCGTGGACAAATCCCGCCGGAAGCGGAGCAAAACCCTCTTGATATTTCGGCTGTCCGGTTGCGGTCACCGCAGCTAACGTCCTTCCGTGGAAAGAATTCTCCATCGTTATAATCTCGTATCTCGACGGCGAGCCGACTTTCCTCGCTAACTTTATCGCTCCTTCGACAGCTTCCGCTCCGCTGTTGCAGAAGAAGACCTTGCCGTCAAATGAGGTCTCGATTATCTTCTTCGCCAAGTGCCCTTGCAGTTCATTATAATAATTGTTTGAGACATGGACTATCCTTCTTGCCTGCTCCCTTATTGCGGCGACGACCTTCGGATGGCAGTGCCCTAGTCCTGAGACGGCCCAGCCGGGAAAGAAATCGAGAAATTCCTTTCCCTCGATATCGTATGCCTTGATGCCTTTGCCCCTCACCAAAACTACCGGCGCTCTCGCATAGGTCGGCATCACGTATTCGTAATACAATTTCATTACATCTTCCGTAAGCGTCATCTTATTATCTGTGTTCCTATTCCTTTATCGGTAAAAATTTCAAGCAATATCGCGTGGCTTAATCTGCCGTCGATTATGTGCGTCTTTTTAACATCTTTATTTAAGGCCGCGACAGCCGCCTTTACTTTGGGAATCATCCCCGATTGGATTATTCCCCTTTTAATTAAGTCCTGCGCATCTTTTCTTTTCAACGTCGAAATCAAGCTCTCATCGTCAGACTCATCCCTTAAAATTCCCTTTGTATCCGTAAGCAATACTAATTTATCCGCCTTCAAAGCTACCGCAATTTCGCAGGCGGCTTGGTCAGCATTGATATTATAAGTGCTTCCGTTGACTCCGAATCCCACCGGCGAAATCACAGGTATGGTATCGGATTCGAGCGTCTTTTTTATCGGGTTTGAATTTATCGAGACTATCTTGCCTACATAACCTATATCCTTTCCTTTATATTTTAACTTCTCTGCTTTTATTATCTTATCTCTTTTTCCGCAAAGCGCCTTTGCCCTGCCTCCCAACTCTTTTATATGATTTGCGATTTCGGCGTTTGTCTCATCCAGCGTTTTATCAACTAATTTCATTGTTTTTGCGTCGGTAACCCTTAAACCGTCGACGAACTTAGGTTTTAAGCCGGCCTGTTTCATTTTCTCGCTTATGCGCGGGCCGCCGCCGTGAATTAAAACCGGTTTTATTCCGACTGAACTTAAAAAAATTATGTCCTCTAAAATTCCTTCGATAATGTCTCTGCTTTCCATCATACTGCCGCCGGCCTTGATAACCGCAACCGTGCCTTTAAATTTTCTTATATATGGCAGTGCCTCTATTAATACATCCGCTTTTTTAATTATACCTTGCATTAATTTTTATATATTCCTCGGTTAAATCGCAGGTTAAGACCGTCGCTGAATTACGCCCCTGATTTAAGTCTATCGTAATTATGATCTCTTTCTTTTTTAACAAATTCTTAAGCTTGTGCATATTTTTGCAGATTACATTGCCGCCGCTTACGGCCTTTGTGCCGTTTAAATAAATATCCAATTTCGATTCGTTAAATTTAACCCCTGCCGCACCGGCCGCGCTCGCTACCCTTCCTATATTCGGGTCCTTTCCCGCGATTGCCGTTTTGACGAGATTCGAATTTGCGATTTGCTTCGCTATCTTTTTAGCATCGCTCTTTACCTTCGCGCCCTTTACTTCTATCTTAATAAATTTGGTTGCGCCTTCGCCGTCTTTTACTATCTCTTCCGCCAAATATGAAGTAACGTAATTTAACGCTTCAGTAAAAATTCTATAATCGGCGCTTGCGTACTTTATCTTATGATTTCCCGCAAGCGCATTCGCAAGGATAAAAACCGTATCGTTTGTGCTCATATCGCCGTCGACCGTTATCGCATTAAAGGAATTTTCGACCGCATCCTTTAAAGAATGCTTCAAAACCCTTAATTCTATATCCGCATCGGTTGTCAGAAAACACAACATCGTCGCCATATTCGGGCAAATCATACCCGCCCCTTTTGCTATGCCGCCGATCTTTATCGTTTTCTTGCCTATCTTTATCGCAACCGCGATTTTCTTCGGATGCGTATCGGTTGTCAAAATCGCCTGCGCAACTAAGCCTTCTTTTGCCTTGCTTAACCCCTTAACTAATCTTGGAATAGCGGACTTTATTTTATCAGAGGGCAACGGCTTTCCTATTATACCCGTTGACGCAACGAGCACATCGTTTTCGCCCACCCATAAAGACGAGGCAACGAATTTGGAGATATCAATCGCGTCTTTTAGCCCCCTTTTCCCGGTCAAGCAATTGGCATTTCCGCTATTTACTATTATCGCTTGAGCTCTGCCTCTTTTTGCTCGGCTTTCCGAGACTTTTACAGGCGCCGCCTTTAATCCGTTCGTCGTGAAAACCCCTGCCGCAAAAGCAGGCACTTTCGAGACGATTAATCCTAAATCCAATTTGCCTTTCTTGATGCCGCATTTTATTCCGTTGGCAACAAACCCTAAAGGCGCCGTTACCGAATCCGTGATTATCTTCATTACTTCAAACCTAACGTCTCTTTGAATCCACACATAATATTCAAATTCTGCACCGCTTGAGACGCAGCACCCTTCCAGAGATTATCTATTGCGGTTATTACAATCGCCCTCGTCCCATTAATCTTTATGCCTATGTCGCAGTAATTCGTATTAAATACGTCTTTGGTCTCAGGGTATTTGCCTTCATCCATAATCCTGATGAACGATTCATCCTTATAAAATTCCTTATAACTCTTTATTGCATCTTTCGTAGTCAACGGCTGTTTCAGACTTAAATATATCGTCGATAAAATTCCCCTGTTCATCGGCACAAGATGAGGTGTAAATGTGACGTCAATCTTCGCCCTTGCCAATTTCGATAATTCTTGATTAATCTCCGGCATATGCTGATGCTGATTTACCTTATACGCCCTGAAGTTCTCGTTCGCCTCGGGAAAATGTAACGGCAAGCCGGGGCTTCTGCCGGCGCCTGATGTCCCTGACTTGGCATCGATTATAATTTCATCCTGTTTTACAAGCCCTTTCTTTACCATCGGCGCACAGCCCAATATCGCCGCTGTCGGATAACATCCGGGATTCGCTACGAGTTTTGCCTTCTTAATCTCCTTCCTATAAAGTTCGGGAAGGCCGTAAACGGCAGCGGTTAAAAGCTGAGGGCTTGTATGTTTTACGCCGTACCACGTTTCATATTCCGATTTAATCTTCAATCTGTAATCGGCGCTTAAATCCACCACCTTTTTGCCTAATTCCAGAAAATTGGGCGCCGCTTCCATCGAAACCTTATGAGGAAGCGCTAAAAATATAAAATCCGCCGATTTTGAGACTGCCTTTACGTCAAATTCCTCGCAAATTAAATCTACCTGCCCTTTGAATATCGGAAAGATATTCGCAATCGGTTCGGGCTTATCTATCTTTGCGCTTAATGAAGTGATTTTTACCTTAGGATGCCTTAATAATATCTTTATCAATTCGCAACCGGCATAACCTGTCGCGCCCACCACCGCTACTTTTAACATACCCTTTGCCATCTTTCATCCTTTCTAACTTACAGAAAACATAGTCATTATAAAATAAAAACGCCTATACCGTCAAGCGTTTTCTCGTCGGAATAGGCGTAAATTTAATTTTGTCATCCCCGCGAAAGCGGGGATCCATAATGACTCCGAGCTGGATTCCTGCTTACGCAGGAATGACACTTTCTTATATTATCGTTTAGTCCATTGGAAACGCTTGCGGGCCCCCTTCTGTCCGTACTTCTTTCGCTCTCGCATCCGAGGGTCTCGAGTCAATAATCCGCTATTTCGTAAAACCGAGCGAAAGTTAGAATCCGCCTGAATCAATGCGCGCGCGATTCCAAGACGAACCGCACCCGCTTGGGCAGAAATCCCGCCGCCCTTGACATTCGCAACTATATCGAACTTATTCGCGGTCTGCGTGGCATCAAGCGGCTCTTTAAGGACCATCCGCAACGTCTCTCTTGGAAAATAATTATCTACCGCCCTTTCATTTATGGTAATTTGCCCCGAACCAGGCAATAAAAATACCCTGGCTACCGATTCCTTTCTCCTGCCTGTGGCAGCATATTTTGACTGTCCTTCCATTTTTCTCCTAATCTATACTTTCAAAAGTTCCGGCCTTTGTGCCGTATGCGGATGTTCGCTTCCCGCATAAACCTTCAATTTACTAAAAGCCTGCCTTCCTACTTTATTTTTAGGCAACATACCTTTAACAGCGTGCATTATAACATATTCGGGTTTCTTTTTCAAGACCGTCTCTAGCGTCTCTACCTTAAGTCCGTCAGGATAACCTGAAAACCTCTTGTAGGTCTTTTCTTTGAGCTTCTTGCCGGTTATCTTAATCTTGGCGGCATTTATCACGATTACGCCATCGCCTGTATCTAAGTCCTTGCGAAATATAGATTTATGCTTGCCATACAAAATCCTTGCTACCTCCACGGCAAGCCTTCCCAAAACCTTGCCCTCGGCATCGACCATGTACCACTTTTGTTTTGCTTCGTCTTTAACTTCTACTTTCTTTGCCATCGATTTATCCTTCTTATCACGAAAGCTATAATTTTATCATAAAATCCTAACTTGTCAAGAAAAATTTAGGGACGGTTCTAGAGCTAATCGGAGAAGTGTCCCTTTAGCGCAGGCCCTCTTTCGTAAAGAGGACTTTGTAGAAGCAGTATATCGTAAGCAAAATAATGAATCCCCACGAAGCAATCAAGAATATCCAGCCGCCTAAATTCATTCTACTTTTACCCCCTTCATCGCAAGCGTTCTTCTTCTGCGCCATGCGATCCTTACTAAAATCGCAAGTATCAAAAATATCCCCAGCAACATAAGCCGTGACGCAAGGACATACGGCTTATCGGCAGCGCTAACATTTTTCATAGCGATGGTCGGAATCCCTTCTTGATAAAACCAAAATCCTAAGATGAAAAACAGAAATGCCGGCGTTATATATTTCATTATGTATTTATAAATCTTCGGTATCCGTATCATCGCCCCGTGATGTATTTCCTCCCACGCCTTATCCATACCGAATATCCACGTAAATAGAATTGTCTCTACGGTTGCAAATAAAACTAGGCAAAATGTCCCGCCCCAAAAGTCAAGCTCATTCACCACGCCTTTTCCTAGCAAAAATATCGCAGGCTGGCAAAGAATAAAAGAGACTACCGCAAATATTTTCACCGCCTTTTTTCTATCGATATTGAACTCATCTTCCAAAAACGCAACCGCCGGCTGCGCTAATGATATCGACGAAGTAATGCCTGCCAAAAACAGCATTAAAAACCAGAGGCACCCGAAAATATCGCCGAGCGGAATCTTTTGAAATATAAGCGGCATCGTAACAAAACTTAAATTAAACGCTCCGCTTTTTGCTATCTCTTCAATGCCTATGGGACCAAAGAATACAAAAGCGGCCGGGATAACAATGCTTCCGCCAAGAATCACCTCGGCAAATTCGTTTGTGCTAACCGCGGATAACCCGGACAACGCCACATCATCGCCTTTGGATAGATAACTTGCATAAGTAAGTATGACGCCGATGCCGACGCTCAAAGTAAAAAGCCATACCTTCGCGTCCTTTAATGCCTCGAAATTCGGATTCCATAAAAATCCTAATCCATTCAAAGAATTCCAATCGGGCCTCGTTGAGTCGGGTGCGTCTAATGTTAACACCCTGATGGCAATCAAAATCGCAAATATAAAAAGCGTCGGCATCGCAAACTTGCAAAGCCGCTCTATGCCGCCCTTTATGCCGTAATAGATAACGACCGTATTCAAGAAAAAGGTTACTAAAAAGAAGATATACGAAATCGCAAGCGAATTAAAATATTGATTTTTCTCCAACCCCTGAAATGCGCTTAAAAACGACTGCATTCCCGCCTGGCCGTTTGCGTTCGCATATTTCGAAGTTATGGCGAAGAAACTATAGGCTAAGGTCCAAGATTCGATGTAGGTATAATAGATAAATATTACGAGCGGCCCGAAAATCCCGATTACGCCGAAATATTTTATGAAGCGGTTCTTCTCCCATAACGTGTGAAAAATTCCCGGCGCTGTGCCGTGCTCAAAACCGCCGCCGTATCTTCCGACCGCCCATTCAATCCACATAAGCGGAATCCCAAGCAAAAATAGCGAGACGAAATACGGAATCATAAATGCGCCGCCGCCGTTACCCGCCGCCTGGACAGGAAACCGCAAGAAATTACCGAGGCCGACAGCAGAACCCGCAACAGCCATAATTATGCCTAATTTAGAGCCCCACGCTTGGCGTTTTTTCTTCGGAGTTTCTTTAGCCATTAATACTTAACCTCCACCAAACATAAGCCCTTTGCCGGAGCAGTCCGTCCTGCTAAATTTCTGTCCTTCGCTTTTAAAATTTTTTTCATGCTTCCCGGCTTAAACCGCCCTCGGCCTATTTCAATTAAAGTGCCGACAATATTCCGCGCCATATTATACAAAAAACCGTCCGCCCCCATTTCAATCTCTATAAAATCGCCTTTCTTTTTAACCGTCAACTTCTTTATCGTTCTAACCGATGAACGCTCTTTTTTATCGGCGGCTTGGAATGACTTAAAATCGTGCCTGCCCAATAAGACCTTCGCCTCACGCCTCATCTTTTTCAAGTTTAATTTATATGGGATGTGATAAAAGTAATATCGGCATAAAGCCGCCGGATGGGGACGATTTAATATAGTATACCGATATACCTTGGATTTCGCATCAAATCTCGAATTAAAATCCGATGGAACTTCTTTGGCTTCTTTTATTACGATATCTTTCGGCAGGACGCTATTCAGTCCCCGCTCTATATTGACGAGGGGAATTTTGGAATTCGTCTTAAAATTCGCTACGTGGCCTTTCGCATGGACTCCGGAGTCAGTCCTGCCGCACGAAATAAGTTTTGCTTTTTCGTTTAAAATGCGTTTTAGCGCTGCTTCTAAAGTTGCCTGAATGGATTTGGCGTTCTTCTGAATCTGCCATCCTGCGTAATTTGTGCCGTCGTACTCTATTACTAACCTGATATTACGCATTCCGCTATTTGGACAGCGTTGGTCGCAGCGCCCTTGCGTAGATTATCCGCCACAACCCAAAGGCTAAAGCCGTTTTTGACAAAGGGGTCTTGCCTGATGCGGCCTATGAATACTTCGTCCTTGCCGTCCGCATCTACAGGCATAGGATATAGCCGCCTATGCGGGTCGCTCTCAGGCGCGTGCGGGTCGGGTTCGTCGATTAATTTTACGCCCGGGGCTTTCCTTAAAATTCTCCTTATCTCCTCGACCGCGATATAAGGTTCGGTCTCAACATAAATTGATTCGCAATGAACGTTGAAGACCGGAACTCGCACTGCGGTGGCAGTTATTGCAATTTTATCGTCGTGCATAATCTTATGGGTCTCTTTTACCATCTTCCATTCTTCGGAAGTATAGTCTTGCGACTCGAACTTTCCGATATGAGGAAATATATTGAAGCCTATCCTCTTCGGCAAATCTTTTGGAGCGGGGACATCCTTGCCGTCCAAGATAACCTTCGCCTGTTCTTTTAATTCATCTATCGAACCCCGGCCTGCGCCGGATGCGGCTTGGTAAGTAGAAACGATGACCCTTCTTATCTTTGCTATTTTATGAATGGGATTAAGCGCCACGACCATCTGAATGGTCGAACAATTGGGGTTGGCAATTATACCTCTGTGCCACTTCGCATCTTCGGCGTTTACCTCCGGAACTATCAACGGCACATTTGGGTCCATCCTGAAATCCGCGCCGTTGTCTATGACTACCGCTCCTCGCTCGACCGCCTCTTTTGCGTAGGTCACTGCCGCACCCTTTTCTCCTTCGGTTCCCGCAAATAGAGCGATGTCGATGCCTTCAAAACTTTGAGGAGAAATTTCCTTGACGGAATACTTCTTTCCATCCACGACTATATCCCTGGCGCGCCTCGCTAAAACGCACAATTCTCCAATCGGGAATTTTCGCTGATGAAGAATCCGCAACATCTCTTCACCAACCGCGCCAACCCCCACAACGCAAACATTATATTTATCTTTCTTCATCTTCACACCCCATGGGGACGTTCCATTTGGGGACAGTCCACTTTAAATGAAGTGTCCCAAAGTGTAACGTCCCCTATAAATTTTCAACTACCAGATCGCCTACCTCGACCGTAGAATAACCCATCTTTTCCGCGGCGAGGGATTTCAATTTTGTACTTACGACCTTTATAACCGCATCCTCAACGGCCTTTGCCGCTTTTGTCTCGCCTAAGTTCTCCAACATCATCCCCATAGCGCAAATCGCAGCCAAAGGATTAATTACATTTTTCCCGGTATATTTCGGCGCAGAGCCACCTATCGGCTCGAACATCGAAACTCCGTCGGGATTTATATTTCCGCCCGCGGCAATGCCCATTCCACCCTGAATCATCGCCCCCAAATCCGTAATTATGTCACCGAACATATTATCCGTAACGATAACGTCGAACCACTCGGGATTTTTAACAAACCACATCGTCGTAGCGTCGACATGCGCGTAATCGGTGGTTATATCCGGATATTCCTTCGCGACCTCATCAAAAGTCCTCTCCCATAAATCCCATGCATAAGTAAGAACGTTCGTCTTTCCGCAAAGGGTCAATTTTTTTCTCTTGTTGCGTTTTCTCGTATATTCAAACGCATAACGGATACATCGCTCAACGCCCTTGCGCGTATTATAGGAAACCTGAATGGCCACCTCATCCTTTGTCCCTTTCTTCTGAAATTCGCCCATTCCTTTGTAAAGTCCCTCTGAATTTTCGCGGACGACGACGAAGTCGATATCTTCCGGTTTTTTGTCCTTCAACGGACAAAAGTCGGCATTATAGAGTTTTATCGGGCGTAAGTTGATATACTGGTCCAAAGAAAATCTCAATCTCAGTAAAATGCCCTGCTCCAAAATCCCCGGCTTCACGTCGGGATGGCCGATAGCGCCTAAATAAATAGCGGAATATTTTTTAAGTTCCTCTATGTCATTATCCTCCAGCGTGTTGCCCGTTTTCAAATAACGTGTGCCGCCAAAGTCGAAGGTCTGCGCCTCGTATTTAAAGCCGACTTTTTCAGAGACCGCTTTTAAAACCTTCATACCCTCTCGGATTACCTCTGGCCCTGTTCCGTCGCCGGGTATAACCGCAATCTTATAATTTTTCATCTTTTTGAACTCACCCAATTCATAAGCCCGCCTGCCTTGATTAACTCCTGCATAAATTCGGGCATCGGCTTTGCTTTATAAACTTCGCCTTTTGTCAAATTTTTTATCTCGCCCTTTGCGGCATCGACTTCGATTTCGTCGCCGATTTCAATGCCGCGGGCCGCTTCTTTAGATTCAAAAATCGGCAAGCCCATATTTATGCAATTGCGAAAAAATATCCTCGCAAAACTCTCCGCAATTATACAAGAAATGCCGCATCCTTTAATCGAAAGCGGAGCATGCTCGCGGCTCGAACCGCAGCCGAAGTTCTTTCCCGCAACGATGATATCGCCTTTAGAAATCTTTTTGGAAAACTCGGCATCTATGCCTTCCAAACAATGAGCGCCTAATTCCTTCGCATCCGTCGTAACAAGATATTTCGCAGGGATTATCTCATCGGTATTGATATCGTCGCCGAATCTCCAAGCGCGCCCTTTAAAAATCATATCACTTCCTCCGGATGCGCAATCCTTCCTTTAACCGCGCTTGCTGCCGCAACTGCGGGATTTGACAAATATACTTCCGACTTAGGATGGCCCATCCGACCGATAAAATTTCTGTTAGTCGTCGCAATACAACGTTCGCCTTCGGCCAAAACTCCCATATGTCCGCCTATACACGGCCCGCAGGTCGGCGTCGAGACCGCGCATCCTGCTTTTACAAAAATTTCAATTAATCCCTCTTTCATCGCCTCTAAATAAATAGACTGCGTTGCGGGAAAGACCAGCGCTCGCACATCTTTATGGACGGACTTCCCTTTTAACACTTTCGCCGCCTGCCTTAAATCGCCTAACCTGCCATTCGTGCACGAGCCGATTACGACCTGATCGATTTTGATATCCTTCGCTTCACTTACCGGCTTCGCATTCGAGGGCAAAGACGGAAACGCAATTTGCGGCTCCAATTTGGAAATATCGTATTCCTTAACTTCGGCATATTGCGCATCTTTATCGCTTTTGTAAACTTTATAGTTCTTCCTTCCGGACTTCTTCGCGACTTTCCGCACATATTCTAATGAAATCGCATCGGGCGCAATAATTCCATTTTTGCCGCCCGCTTCAATTGCCATATTGCAAATGGTGAATCTATCGTCCATCGGAAGATGAGAAATCGCCTCGCCGGTAAATTCCATAGCTTTATATAATGCTCCGTCCACTCCGATATCGCCGATCGTAAACAGGATGATATCTTTTCCGCCGACCCATTTATTCGGTTTTCCGTGATAGATGAACTTTATCGATTCGGGAACCTTAAACCAAAGCCTGCCTCTTACGAATACGGCAGCCAAATCAGTTGAGCCCACACCCGTCGAGAAAATACCTAACGCACCGTAAGTGCAAGTATGAGAATCCGCTCCTATGATTAAATCGCCGGGCATAGCAAGCCCTTCTTCGGGGACCAGCGCGTGCTCGATTCCCATACAACCGACCTCATAATAATGTTCGATGCCGTATTTTTTTGCAAAGTCCCTTAAAATTTTTAATTGCTGGGCAGACCTTACATCTTTAGCCGGAGAAAAATGGTCTGGCACAAGCGCTATTTTCTTCTTATCGAATACCTTCTTTACGCCCACACGCTCAAACTCGGAAATAGCCAAAGGCGCAGTTATGTCATTGCCTAAAGCCAAATCGACTTTGCACTCGATTAAATCACTCGCCGAAATCTTTTTTTCGTCGGTATGTTCCAATAATATTTTTTCGGTTATCGTGTATCCCATTTATAGTCTCTTAATATAAGCGACCTCATCGCACTTGGCGAATTTCGCGCATTCGACGCATTCGCCCCAAATCTTCTGCGGCAACTTCGCCTTATCTATCGCCCTGAATCCAAATTTCTTAAAAAATCCGGGGGTTAAAGTCAAAGCAAAGACGCTCTTTATCCCCAACCTCCCCGCTTCATCCAAACATTCTTCTAAAAGTCTTCCGCCGATTCCCTTTCTGTGTTTTGAATTATCGACCGCTAATGATTTAACCTCTGCTAAATCACCCGAATAAATATGTAATGCCGCACAACCTAAAATTTTACCGTCGTCATATACCCAGAAATCCCTTACGGTTTCGCACAGCTCGCTGAGAGTACGCGGAAGCATAATGTTCTTCTTCGCATAATAATTAATAAGCCTGTGAATTACTTTTGCGTCTTTTAACTCGGCTTTTCTTATCATCTTACCTAATAATTCCTTCAGCCGGGCTCGAAGCAGATGCATAGGGTTTTTTATGAATCCTGCCTGAAAGATAAGATAACCTTCCCGCCTCAACCGCAAGCCTCATTGCGCGAGCCATCCCGACAGGGTCCTTCGCACCCGCAATTGCCGTATTCATCAATACGCCGTCGCAACCCAATTCCATCGCAATCGCCGCATCGGATGCCGTTCCGACTCCTGCATCGACTATAACCGGCACTTTGACAGTTTCTAAAATCAATCTTATATTCAATTGATTCAAAATTCCCATTCCCGAGCCTATCGGCGCTGCCAACGGCATAACGCAAGTGGCACCCGCTTCCTCTAATTTCTTCGCCATAATGGGGTCGTCGTTCGTATAAGGCATGACGATAAAACCTTCCTTAACTAAAATCTTCGTCGCTTCTAATAACGCCGCCGTATCGGGCAACAGCGTTTTCTCGTCGCCAATGACCTCGAGTTTGACCATATCCGATAAACCCATTCCACGCGCAATTTGTGCAACGCGCACTGCTTCTTCAACGGTATAACAACCGGCGGTGTTAGGCAATATAGTATATTTATTTCTGTCGATATGGTCAAGTAAGGATTCTTTCTTCGACTCATCCAAATTAAGGCGCCTGATAGCAACCGTTACAACTTGAGCCGCCGACGCATCTAACGCTTGTTTCATAATTTCATAAGTTGCGTATTTTCCAGTCCCGACTAAAAGTCTCGAAGAAAATTCCTTATTTCCAATTTTAAGTTTAGTGTCTTGCATATCTTTCCCTGTAATATCTACATAACCTTTTTAAATTGCAAACCGGACATTTAGGATTCCTTGCTACGCAAATCTTTCTTCCGTGCAAAATTATATTTATATGAAATTCGTAAATCAAGCTTTTAGGCACAACCCCGCTAAAATATTCCTGCGCTTCTTCGTGGCTTGCTTTATTATCTAATAACCCGAGCCGCTTGGTAACCCTAAATATATGCGTGTCTACAGGCATGATCGGCTTCCCGAAAGAAAACAGAAGCACGCACGCAGCCGTCTTCGGCCCAACTCCTTTTATCGACCTTAAAAATTTGTAACCGACCTGGGTATCCAAAGTGCCTAAAAAATCCAAATTCAAAGAACCGTATCTACTCTTTATCTCGTCTAATGCGCCTTTAATCCTCGGGGCTTTGATATTGGCAAGGCCCGCTATTTTGATTTCGCGCTTTATCGCTGATATTCTTACCCTTCTTAGCCTGTCCCAATCCTTAAAATGCCTTTTTAAATTATCGTAAGCGCGATGGGAGTTTCTATCAGAGGTATTCTGTGAAAGGATTGTCCCTATAAGTTCGCCGACGGGCTCCGTCTTTCTATAAAACTTGCGACGCCCATAACTTTTGCGCAGCAATTTGGAGATTGATAAAATCCTATGCCCATCAAAAGAAGCCATCTATTTTTCAATCACTGTGCCCTTTGCAACAACCACTAAGCCGGACTCCGTTACCGTGAAGCGTTTCTTATCCGACTTCAAATCGTAGCCTATCTCCATCCCCTGCGGAATCTTTACGTCCTTATCTATTATCGTCCGCCTTATCTTGGCGTAACGTCCGATATCGACTCCCTCCATAATAATCGAGTCTTCGACTTCGGCATAACTATTAATACGAACGTATGGCGAAAGTATGGAGCGTTCGACTTTTCCTCCTGAAATTATGCACCCGCCCGCTACCATCGAATCCAACGCAACTCCGATGCGCTTTCCGTTTTCGCCGCCTGCAAATACGAATTTCGCCGGGGGGAATTGTTCCATATAAGTCCTAATAGGCCAATCCCTATCGTATAGATTAAAAATCGGAGTCACCTGTACTAAATCCATATTCGCCTCGTAATACGCATCCAAGGTCCCGATGTCGCGCCAATACTTCGCCTCTTTTTTATTCTCATCCTTAAAATTATAGGCATAAACTTTTGCCCTTTTAAACATCCCCGGTATTATATTCTTACCGAAATCGTGATGGCTATCTTTATTTTTCGCATCCGCAACCAATTCCTCTTCCAACGCAGGACGATTAAACATATATATGCCCATCGAGGCGTAAATATGTTTCGGGTCTCCCGGAATGGTCTTTGGGACTTTCGGTTTTTCTTCAAAACCCAAAATCTTCCCGCTTCGGTCGACTTCGACGACGCCAAACAGACTCGATTTCTCCTTCTCCATTTCCACAACCGCAACTGTGCAATCCGCACCTTTTGCAATGTGATACTCAACCATCTCGGCATAATTCATTTTATAGATATGGTCGCCCGCTAATATCAAGACATAATCGGGTTTTTCGATTTCGACCGAATATAAATTCTGATATACGGAATCCGCCGTGCCCATATACCATCTCTCGTCCACCCTCATTTGCGCCGGGACGGTATCAATATATTCGCCGAGTTCCGCATCGAAGATATTCCAGCCCATCCTTAAATGCCTTATGAGCGAATTGCATTTATACTGGATGAGCACATGGATTTTGCGGATTCCCGAATTTATGCAGTTCGATAGCGTAACGTCGATAATCCGATAAATGCCTCCGAACGGAACGGCAGGCTTCGCCCTATCCTTGGTCAAAGGATAAAGCCGCTCGCCTTTGCCGCCTGCCATTATAAATGTGACGATGCTTCTCATATCATTTCTTCACCGACATCATAAAACCGACGACGTCCATTATTCCGCTTCTAATCATTGTAACTGCAATTGCCGCCAAAAATATATCCGCGACCTTAGACAACGCCCTGGTGCCGCCCTTGCCCATCAACCGAATAAACAAATCTGCCTGAGATAGCACGAGCCACACAATCCCCATATTCAAAATAAACGATATAGCCGTAGGGATAGGGCCGAAGACATCGGTCATAACCAATATAGTCGTTAAAACTGCTGGGCCTGTAATCAAGGGTGTGCCCAATGGAAAAATTCCCACGTCGGTTGTCGCGTGCATTCTTTTCTCTTCGCCCGGCAATAAAAGATGAACGGATAAAATGAGCAATAAAATTCCGCCGGCGATTTTGAAATCGGATACCGTAACGCCCATAAGCCGTAACACGATCTTTCCGATGAGCATAAAAGCCACGGCGATAACCGTTGCAACGATAAGGCTGTTTAATACAACCTTATGTCGCGCTTCATGTTTCATCCCCTCTGTCAATGCGATATAGAGCGGTAAATTCCCTAAGGCATTGACCGCCACAAAAATAGGAATGAAACTTAAAATATATGGTCTTAATGCGTTTAACATTTTAGCTTTTTAATTATATACGAAATGCCCAAAAAATGCAAATTAAAATGAGGGCAAGGTAGTTCTTCTAAAGTAACGGTCCTGCCCTCCTTGATTTCCCTTTTTGCCTTCTTTATTATTTTCGCCGCTTCTTTATCAGAGAGGATTTCAATAGTCTCCATTAATTATATTTTCACCTCCACTCAAAGTATACACTAATGAGTATACTTTGTTAAGAAAAATAAACGCTTTTCCTTGCCAAGTAATCTTCTATCTGGCCTGCCCATAATAAAACCTCCTTTTTGTCCTTTAACCTGAATAGACAAAAAGGAGGTGATTTTCTTTCAAAATTTTTAATGTAATTTATAACTGCTTTAATCAAAAAGGGGTGTAAATTTATAGGTGGTACTTCGGGGAACGTCCCTACTTCTCCTTAGGCAATCAATTAGTGTCAACTGTAGTTTAACTTGTCACGCTTGGGGAATGTTCTTATTAGTCCGTTCATTTAACAACCCACTCATTTTTATGCTGTTCCCACCAATAAATATATTTTTTTGCGATTTCCTGCTCACTAAAACTTTTATATTTTTTAGATAAATCTACGCCTGTGATATCTCTAATAGCATACCATAAAAAAAATTGTCCTTCCTTCCATAAGGTTAACTCTCCTTCTTTTAACTTCTCTATTAAATAAGGCAAAGCAGGTTTACCTAATTTAACAATTTCTTTATAGGGCTTACAATTTGTGTAATCTTGGCTTCGAGAACTAATTTTTATTTCTGGTTTATTAATGTAATTTTGCCATTGGTTGTATAGAATTACAAATTTTCTCTTCATCTGAATCTCCTTTTCGATGCTTTTATCCTCATCGGAGATATCTGTTTTTATCCTAAGTTCTTGATGTTCATTATCAGCAAGGCAATTCGGAATAAATATATAAAATATAGAAATTAGTACCGACGATGTCGAAATAAAACGTCTTGTTAAATAATTACCTGCCGTAGTACTTCTGTACATAGCCATATGCATCGCCTTCT
>CAZXJX010000016.1:12174-16411 GCA_964641235.1 uncultured Planctomycetia bacterium | reverse complement strand
CTTTCCCGTCGGTAAGCAAAACCGGATAATTCATCCCCTGACCTTGATAAAATGGCTTTACCGATTTTATGCCGTCCCTATCGACGGCTATTCCGATAATCTGTAATCCTTTTTTACCGTATTCATTTTGCAATGCGATAAAATCCGGTATCTCCTCGCGGCAAGGAGGACACCAGGTTGCCCAGAAATCCAAAATTACTACCTTGCCTTTATAATCATTTAAGCTAACTTCTTTGCCGTTTATATCCTTCAGAGTAAATGCCGGTGCAGTAGAGCCGACATTTTGGCCAGCTACATTGTATGCCAACGCAAAAATAAAGATTAATCCCACAATTAAAAATACCGTCTTCTTCATCGCCTCCTCCTTTCTATCTGTTAAACAATTTGTCAAGCGGCGAAAGCCAGGTCGCAAGATAACTCGTAAGCGTTCCGAAATAATCGGTAAAAATCATAACCCCAACCAAAACGATCATCCAACCGCTAATTATTGAAATTATCCTTAGATATCTTTTTATTCTACTGAAATATGCCAGAAAATTATTTATAAGAATGCTTGATAAGAAAAACGGAAGCCCCAGGCCAAACGAATAACTCAAAAGTAGCGCTATGCCTTTTCCTATCTCTTTAGAAGTCACGCTTAAGATTAAGATGGACGACAAAATCGGTCCAACGCACGGAGTCCAACCCAAAGAAAATGTAGCACCCACTAAAAATGAACCTAAATAACCTAACGGTTTTGACTTTATCTCAACCTTCTTCTGACGTTCTAAAAATCTTAAATTTATTATTCCCGCAATATGTAGCCCGAATAAAATTACTATTACGCCACCTATCTTCTTAATTATATTTTGATGTTGCGATAGGAAACCGCCCAAAAACGTAAAGGATGCGCCCAGCAAAACGAAAACGACGGTAAACCCTGCTATAAATAAAAGAGAGTGGACCGCCGTAAGAAATCTTATCCTTTTAGGAAGTACCTGTTGGCTCAATTCCCCGAAAGTTATCCCGGTTATATAGGAAATATAAGAGGGTATCAAAGGAAGTACGCACGGAGAAAGAAAAGATAACACACCGGCGGTAAAAGCAACTAAAATTGTTACGGGTTCTTGTCCTTGATTCATATTTTTATATCCTCAATCGACCCAATTTGTCATCTTCAAAAGGCTTGGCCATTAGATGCTCATAATCTGCTTCCGGATATTTTGAATACTTTATCTTCACTTCAGCAGGCCCTTCCTTATCCAGCGCATATCTTGCGGTAATCGATGCCGCCTCCTCAACGAACTCCTCGTTTGAGGCGCCGCGCAAAACCGCAACAGGCCCTATCGGCTCCTCAGCATAGAATATCACATCGCCTTCTTTTTTTAAAGCCGCAATCCTTTTATTTTCCGATTCGTTTCTGCCGACCACAAGTTTTATTTCCGGAGAAAGCCTAAAGTGTCGGCCGTATTTTAAAAGGGTTGCGTCGTTGAGATTAAAATCGGGCTTATGCTTAAGCAAATCTCTCATCCGTCGCGCAAAACCTTTGTCGGTAAGAAGGCAGCCTCCGCTTGAGCAAGGATAATCCTTTATCCCGAATCCCTTCGCCAGCGAAATCTGAGGTTTTCTTGAACGTCCCGATATCTGCAGAAATTTACTTCTGTCGACGATGCCTTGCTCTTCCGCGACGGTCGCAGGAAACAGTTTCGCTGAAAGAGGCCTTACGACAAACCCTTGAAGCCCGCTATCTCGTTCGATTATATTTATGGCATCCCTTCTCTGCGACATCGGCCGTTCACCAACAACTTCGCCCGTAAAAATAAACTCGGCCTCCAATTCCTCCATATATTGCTTCACCTTCTTAAAAAAGAAGATACGACAGTCAAGGCAGGGATTCATCCCGCTTCCGTATCCGTACTTCGGCTTTTTGACGACTTCCAAATATTCTTCGGAGACATCTACTACTTTAAGCGGGATATTAAGTTGTTCGGCGGCTTTCTGAGAAGCGAGGCAACTGGAACCTCTCGAGGTACAAGTGCAAAATACCGTTACAAAATTTACCGCCTCGACTTCGATTCCTTGCTCAAGTATAAGTTTCGCGGCCAGAGTGGAATCCAAGCCGCCGCTTAAAAGGCCTATTGCCTTTGCTTTTTTTTCCATAACGACTCTATGCGTTCCTTAAAAACCTTTTCAAACCCGATTTCGGTCGGCTCATAATAAATCTTCTTCTTCGGAATATATTCCTGTTCGACGAAGTGGCCTTTAAAACTATGTGCGTATTTATACCCCTTGCCGTGTCCTAACTCTTCAGCGCCATAATAAGATGCGTCTTTTAGATGCGTCGGCACCTCAAGGGTCTTTCCTTCTTCGACATCTTTCAAGGCTTTCTCGATACCCATATATGCGGAATTGGATTTTGGCGCGCACGCAATATAAACGCAAGCTTCGGCAAGCGGAATACGGCATTCGGGGAGCCCTACAAATTCTGAAATCTGTAAAGCGGCGTTTGCAATGACCAACGCCTGAGGGTCGGCGAGCCCAACGTCTTCCGCCGCGCATATTACAATCCGACGCGCGATAAATCGAGGGTCCTCGCCCGCATATAACATCTTCGCCAGCCAATAGAGCGCGGCATCGGGGTCTGAGCCGCGCATAGATTTTATGAAAGCGGAAATCGTATCGTAGTGGGCATCTTCGTCTTTGTCATAAACTACGGCCTTCTTTTGAATGGACTCTTCTGCCGCCTCCAATGTTATATGAATAGTCCCGTCCTTTGATTTAGCAGTGGTAAGCGTTGCTACTTCTAATCCGTTTAAGGCGCGCCGCGCATCGCCGTCGGATAACTTCGCTAAAAACTCTAACGCCTTTTTATCGACTCGAAGCAACAACCTTCCGAATCCTCGCTCTTTATCTTTTAACGCATTATTCAATATCGCCAAAAGTTCGGTTTCGGATAAAGGTTTTAATTCAAATACCAATGAGCGGGATATGAGCGGCGCCGCAATCGAAAAGAACGGGTTATGGGTAGTCGCTCCTATTAATGTAACCACCCCTTCTTCTACGTCCGGCATCAGCACGTCCTGTTGGGCTTTATTGAACCTGTGTATTTCGTCGACGAAAAGTATGGTCCTCTTATTGTAAAGCGAGCGCCTTTGTTTTGCGGCGTCTATCTCCTTCCTTAATTCCTGAACGTTCGAAGTAGTCGCATTAACCTGGGCAAAATGAGATTTTGTTATATTTGAAATTACATGAGCAAGGGCGGTTTTGCCTGTCCCGGGCGGTCCGTATAAAATAAGAGAGGTAATCCTGTCCGCCTCTATAGCGCGCGTCAGCAGCCTGCCCGGCCCTAATATGTGAATTTGGCCTACAAACTCCTTCAAATCCCTCGGCCTCATTCTAACCGCAAGAGGCTCGTCTTCTATTTTTACCTTTTGTCTCTTCTCAAATAAATCTTTCATAGTTCGTATAGTTCGATAGTTCGGGGACGTTCCACTTAGGGACACTCCAGTCAAAGTGGACTGTCCCTAAGTGGAACGTCCCCATCTGTGTGATAAAAAATCCCCGCTATGCCGTCAGGTTTGACTATTTTGTGAACCTATTTTTATAGGTGGGTGCCCTCTTAAGGTTTCATGTTACCCCGAACGAATCAGGGCTTACAATCGACGTTAAAGTTAGGCTCCCTTTTAATTTGGTGTTGGCTCAAAATACGTCAAACAAAAACGCACATAGCAGGGAATCCAATTTTCAAAAGAAGTATATCATATGGCAGGAGAAAAAACAAGACGAAGCAAAACTTATCTTATTTTTGCGTTCAACGCCGTAGCCAACACCTCTCGAACTTTTTTATCAAGGGCGTTTACTTCCTCGTCGGTTAAAGTCCTATCCGAAGCCCTGTATTCTACGGAATATAAAATGCTTTTTGAGCCTTTGGGAACTTGTTCGCCGTGGTATAAATCAAACGGCTTAATGCAAACTGCCAGATCACCGCAGGTCTTCTTTATCAAATCTATAATTTCTTTATTTGGAATTTTATCGTCGACGATTAAGGATATATCGCGCATGGTCAAGGGATATCTAGGCAGTTCGGCGAATTTTCGCTTTAGGTTCGCGCGATTGATTATCAAACTTAAATCCAATTCGCTTACAAAAACCGGCGTTTTTATGTCGTACTTGTCCAAAACGGCTTTGCCCACTTTCCCGAACAAACCGATATCCCTGCCGCCGACTTTTATAGAGGAAGAGGCCGAAGGCGCAAGAA
>CAZXJX010000016.1:0-12164 GCA_964641235.1 uncultured Planctomycetia bacterium | reverse complement strand
AAAATTCCCAATTTTTTAAATAGCGCTTCGATGGCGCCTTTCAAGTCAAAAATATCCAAAGCTTCCTTGTCCTTCCAATTCTTCACCTTCATTCCGCACAAGGCTATCGCCAAAATACCTTTCTCGGAGGGCGTATGGCTGTCATTATAAAAATATGACTTGCCCAACTCGAAGATCCTCATATCGGCGTTCTTCCTGTTTATGTTGTATGCTATCGCATCCAGCAAGCCGCCTAAGACAAATGGGCGAAGCACTTCGTATTCCGAGCTCAAGGGATTTTGAACCTTAAGAAGTTTATCTTCTTCAAAATTCATAATTTTATTTAGGGGGGCATTCTTACTCGTGAGAGAATAAGTAATAACTTCGTTTAACCCTATACCAATGAGAGTCTGCCTTATCGTTTCCTCGACAATCCTATCGTTGCTTTTTTGTCCCCCCTTGCCCCAGATAGGAATTTTTGTCAAGGTCTCCGGAATTTTATCGTATCCGTATATGCGCGCGATCTCCTCGATGAGGTCAATTTCCTGCTTAAGGTCTCCTCTAAAGGAGGGGACCGTAATTTCAAGCGAATCCTTTCCTTTCTGTTTTACTTTTAAGTCAATGCTCTTTAAGATAGAAGAGCACTTTGAGGCCGTAATTTTAAGGCCCAATATTTTATTGACGTTCGGAATTCTTAAAATTATCTTTGGCTGTTCTATTTCTTTAATCCCGACATCGGTCAGTTTAGATATTGTTTTTGCTTTCGCTAGATCGCATATCAATCCGGTCGCGCGATCCGACGCTAAAAGCACGCCTGATAAATCAACTCTCCTTTCAAATCTATATGAAGACTCCGTCGAGATTCCGAGTTTTTTTGCCGCCGTTCTTATCGTAGGCGGGTCAAAATAGGCGCTCTCCAATAAAATCCTCTTTGTGGAAATAGTAACCTCGGTATCTTTTCCGCCAATCACGCCGGCGATTGCGACCGGTTTTCTTGCGTCGGCTATAACCAATGTGCCTTCATCAAGTTTTCGCTTTACGCCGTCTATCGTAAATATTTCTTCGCCTTTACGCGCCCCTCTGACGATTATTTCGCCGCCCTCTAATTTATCGTAATCGAACACGTGTAAAGGCTGGCCTAATTCCACAAGACAAAAGTTTGTTATGTCGACAATATTATTTACAGGCCTTATGCCAGCGCTTTCAATTTTATCAACAAGCCACCTCGGCGAGGGTCGAATCTCAATACCATCTATTACTCGGCCGATATACCTCAAACACCTTCGTCTCTCTTCTATCCTGATTGTGGGTTTGCCTATCCCACCTACGAGGTGGGCACTATTCCACCTCGTAGGTGGAAGTTGAAGTTTCGAACCCAGGATTGCCCGCACCTCTCTTGCGATGCCGTAGATGCTCAACAAATCCGGCCTGTTTGAAGTAACTTCTATCTCAAATATAAAATCGCCGTCTTTCTCGTCGAGGGATTTCGTCTCTAAACCAACCGCCGTCAGTCTATCGGCTAAATTTTTTGGAGCGAGCTTAAAATTTATATACTCCTTTAACCAGTTATACGATACTTTCATATTATTTGAACTGTTCCAAAAATCTGACGTCGTTTTCGAAAAACAACCTTATATCGTTTATGCCGTATTTTAACATCGCTATTCGCTCAACGCCCATTCCAAAGGCATAACCGGTTACCTTTTCTGGATTATACTTAACCGCTCTAAAAACGTTCGGATGAACCATGCCGCACCCTAAAATTTCAAGCCACCCTTTTCTGCCGCATACGCTACAGCCTGAGCCGCCGCAAATAATACAGGAGATATCAACTTCTGCGCTCGGCTCTGTAAATGGAAAATAATGCGGCCTGAATCTCATTTTTACTCTTTCGCCGAAATATTCTTTGACAAAAACTTTCAGGGCGCCCTTTAAGTCGGCAAAAGTAACATCGTCTGCCACGACCAACCCCTCAACCTGATGGAACATAAACGAGTGCGAAGCATCAACTGCGTCCGGACGGTAGACCTTGCCCGGAACTAGTATCTTAAAAGGCGGCTTCTCTTTCTCCATAAACCTCACCTGAACAGGCGACGTATGGCTTCTCAATAAATATCGTCCGTTAATATAGAACGTATCGAACATATCGCGCGAAGGATGGTCTAACGCAATGTTCAAGGCTTCAAAATTATTAAATTCCGTTTCGATCTCAGGCCCTTCTACGACCTTAAAGCCCATACCAAGAAAAATCTCGCAGATTGTGTCTATGGTCTTTGTAATCGGGTGTTTGGTACCGATAGGAGGTTTAAAACCGGGCAGGGTCAAATCGACAAAATCTTTAGGCAGCGCCGCCGACGCAGAAAGCTCGTCCTCTTTTGCCTTTATCAATCCGTCTATCGTTACTTTAAGCGAGTTTAATTCGCTTCCGAACTGCGGCTTATCCGCAGGCGGCAAAGTCGCAATCTGACTTAACAGTTCGGCGATTAAACCTCTTCTGCCTAAATACTTTATCCTTACGCTATCAAGCGCTTTTAAGTCACTCGCCGATAATATCTCGTTCTTTGCTTCAGCTTCCAGGTTTTTAATCTTATCTAACATCTTGCCTTGACGTTAAACTATTTCGCTTCAACCTTAACCTGCTCTACGAGCTTTTTAAAGGTGGGCTGGTCGTTAACGGCTAAATCAGCGAGAAGTTTTCTATCTAAAGCGATCTTTAACTTCTTCAACCCGTTTATAAATTTTGAGTAAGTTATCCCGAATTGTCGGCAAGCAGCATTGATTCGCACAACCCAAAGCGAGCGCGCTTCTCTTTTCTTTACTTTTCTATCTCGGTATGCATAGACCAAACCTCTTCGGACGGTCTCCACCGCTTTTTTGTACAATTTCGACCTCCCGAGATAATAACCCTTTGCTCGCTTTAATACCTTTTTCCTTCGTTGTCTCTTCGCAGGCGTATATTTTGCTTTAGGCATTTACAATTCTCCTCCCTTTCTTCCTTTTTGACGCGCTTTTTACGCGTAGGGTAATAATCTTTTTATCTTCTCACGTTCGGTCTTGCTGACTAAATCCGGTCGGCGCAGGCTTCTTTTCCTCTTGCTCGTTTTCTTCGATAACAGGTGGCCTTTAAACGCCTTGTGCCTTAATATCTTCCCTTTCTTTGTTATTTTAAATCTCTTCGCAATCGCTCTGCGAGTCTTTAATTTTGGCATAAATATGCTCTCCTTATTTCTCGCTTACCCCCTACTTGTTGTTATTTTATTTAGGCGCGACAACCATTATTATCGCGCGCCCCTCTCTAAGCGGAGGTTTTTCTATCTGTGCCGCATCGGCTATATCCAACTTCAGCCTATCAAGAACTTTTGTCCCGAGTTCCGGATGCGACATTTCTCTCCCACGGAAAAGAAGCGTGACTTTAACTTTGTCGCCACGCTCTAAGAATTTCTTAATAAAACTTAATTTGACCTGATAATCATTTTCGCCAATCTTCGGCTTGATTCGGATCTCTTTGATATGAATCGCGTGTTGTTTTTTCTTTGCCTCCTTAGCTTTCTTCTCCTGTTCATATTTGTATTTCGAGAAATCCATTATTCGGCATACGGGAGGCCTTGCTTGCGGGGCAACTTCTACTAAATCCAATCCCGCCTCTTGTGCTAACTTCAAACCTTGTTCCGGCGCCATAACTCCGAGTTGCTCGCCATCTGCGCCTATGACCATTACTTCTTTTATCCTTATCCTTTCGTTTACCCTAATAGATTTTGCCTGAAATTGGATAAAACCACCTCCTTTATTTTGTCATTGCGAATCCGCCGAAGGCGGACGAAGCAATCTATTACTTCTTTTCCTTCACTTTTCTCGTTACCTTCTCGATAAATTCATCTAATTTAATTTGCCCTAAATCGCCCTTGCTTCTTTCCCTTACCGCAACTGTCCCAGATTTTGCTTCCCTGCCCCCGACTATTAACATATACGGAACTTTCGCGATTTCAGCATCTCTGATTTTATGCTCCATCCTGGCATTTTTATCGTCTAATTTTACCCTTATGCCGTTATCCTGTAATTTACCGATAACCTTTTTCGCATAATCTCTATGCTCATCGGCAATAGGTATTATAACAGCTTGTGTCGGAGAAAGCCATACCGGAAACGCGCCGCCGTAATGCTCTATCAGCGCCCCTAAAAATCTCTCCATCGACCCTAATATTACGCGATGTAACATAATCGGCGCATATTCTTTCCCGTCCTGGCCAACGTATTTTAAATCGAACCTCTGAGGCAACGCAAAATCGCATTGTATCGTCGCGCACTGCCAAGCCCTGCCCAAAGCGTCTTTTAATTTTATATCTATCTTGGGCCCGTAAAATGCCCCTTCCTTCTCATGAATTTTATAATCTATACCTTTGGACTTTAAGGCGCTCTCCAAAGCTTCGGTCGCATCTTCCCAGTCCGAATCCAAGCCGATATATTTATCGGGTTTGGTGGACAGTTCAACCTCAAATTCAGAAAAACCAAATACCTTCAACGCATCCACTACGAAATCTATGACGCCTTTTATTTCTTCGACTGCTTGCTCTTTCAAACAAAATATATGCGCATCGTCCTGCGTAAATCCCCGCACCCTCAAAAGCCCGTGTAAAACTCCTGACTTTTCATTCCTATAAACAGAACCCAACTCAAAATATCTTATGGGAAGGTCTTTATAACTTCTGGTCTTGGATTTATAAATCAACATGTGCGCCGGACAGTTCATTGGCTTTATGGCATACTCTTGGCCCTCAACTTGAAAAATATACATATTCTCTTTATAATAATCGTAATGGCCAGATTCGATCCAAATATCCGACTTTAACATATGCGGCCCCATCACGATCTCATATCCGCGTCTTAAGTGCTCTTTTCTCTCCCAATCCTCTATAATAGTCCTTAAAAGCGCGCCGTTGGGGTGATAGATTACAAGCCCGGCGCCCACCTTTTCCTCAATCGTAAATAGCCCCAACTCCTTACCCAGTTTTCTGTGGTCGCGTTTCTTTGCTTCCTCTAATTTTTCTAAATGTTTTTTAAGCTCGGCGTCGCTCTCGTAGGCGGTTCCATAAATCCTCTGCAACATCTTATTCTTCTCGTCGCCGCGCCAATACGCTCCCGCGATGGACAGCAATTTAAACGCTTTCACTCTTCCCGTCGAATCTATATGCGGCCCCTTGCAGAGGTCCACAAAATCGCCGTCTTTATAAATAGAGAGTCCCTCACTCGGCAACTCCTCTATTAATTCGACCTTATACGGCTCGTCCCTCTTTTTTAATAATTTCAACGCCTCATCTCTTTTTAGGACGGACTTTTCAAATTTATAATTCTCTTTTATGATCTTCACCATTTCCGCTTCGATTTTAGGCAGGTCCTCTTCGGTAAAAGTACGCGGCGAGTCGAAATCGTAATAGAAACCATCCTCGATAGGCGGCCCGATGGCGAGCTTTATATTAGGATAAAGCCTCTTTACCGCCTGCGCCATAATATGTGATGTAGAATGTCGTAACGCCTCTAGTTCCATAAAATTAGACAAATGGTGGGCCCAAGAGGAGTCGAACCTCTGACCTCCACTATGTCAAAGTGGCGCGCTAACCAACTGCGCTATGAGCCCACATTTAGACTTAAATTATATCTAATATTACGCTTTTTAGTCAAGGACAATAAAGCAAATAAAAAGGGTTCTATTTTATAGGTAGGAGGGGAGCAGTTTGAGGGTCTCGCGGATAAAGCGTTCGCATCTTTCAATAGCGTCTTGCGTATCATCGTTGATTACTGTCGTTGAAATCCTAACCAGCGTTCCGCTGCTCTTGCGATACTTTATTTCATCCAACACAAAATAGAGTTGTTGGTTATAATAATTGTCGGTCATCTTATTGCCGGCGGTATACCAATAAAGGACAAGCTGCTTATACCTTCCAATCTGAAAAAGTAATTTGTTTGCACTTATTGATTCGCCTTCGTTTAATTTGACAGAAATTTTGTCTTTGTCCAAAAGCTCTACATTGCCACTACCTAAATAACAATACTCAGGCGGATGAAAGCTTTGTCTATTCTGCTCTCCATAGACGACGGCAATCCAAACCTTCTCGCTCCGCGTATTAATATATTCCCTGAATAAAACTTTATCCGTGCCCAAAATTTCATATACCCGTTTATCTGTAGGCATATCCTTCCCTATCCACTGCCCAACCTGCATCGGGAAACTCAATAATTTGCTTTCGGGGACAGGCGTCTTCTTCAAGTTATAGACAAACAAAACCCCTACGGCGGTCAATCCCAATAAAATTATGGCGATTACGAAATTGGCCCCATTAGAAATGGGATTTCTAACGGGGTTTACTTTTCTTTCTCCCACGAGAGAACTCTCCCTGCAATTATCAAACCTGTCAAAGCGATGATAAACAATAAAAATCCTGAGATATCATGAAACTTCCCGGTCGCAACCTCTGAACCATAAACAAAAGCAACGATTAAAAGCAATACAATTCTTATAATATTGGCAACCAAAGCCAAAGGTATCGAAACCAAAAATAAAACTATCCTCCTAATTCTCGATATCTTTGCCAAATAAGCGTAAAGCGCTCCTAATGCGGTAAGTGAAATTAAAGACCTCAATCCGCTACAGGGGTCGCCTATTGTCAAGGAAGTATTTGGAAGATGAACGATTGAACCCACCCTCAGAGACGGTATGCCAATCAATTTAATCAGCGATGTGGCGACCTGAGCGGCAAATATTTTCATTTTAAAACTTATGGTAATTATCATAACCTGCGGCAAAGGGGCCATAAAGACGAGGAAGCAAAACGGGAATGTCAAACGGCGGGTAATCTCTGCGCCAAACAGATAAAGCGACAACCCAAATAATGCGATTATCAAAGAAAAACCCGAGATAAAATTTATTCCCCACCGGTAAGCAACGAGGTGCAAGAAAAGAGCGGGAACTAATAAAATCAACCCGATATTCATCGGCGCGATTTTAGAATTTTTTAAATCTTCGCGCTTCATCCAAATCAAAAACAGAAATACCAACGGGACCAAAAATCCGTGCGAATAATATGTATCCGCCTCCAAGAATCTGGCCTTCATCCAAAGGAAAGTCGGCAAATAAATCAAAACCAAAAGCGCGATTATTAAAAGTATTAAAAGGGGACGTTTCATTTGGGGACACTCCACTTATTATTTTCCGTTGCTCTATTCACGGAGGGATGCCCCTTTGATTTGCTCGATTTGCTTTTCGGCGGGCTTAACTAAGAAATTGTTAGGATATTTATCGATTAGCTTTCGATAATACTCAAGCGCCTTTTGGGGTTCGTTCAATTGGTTCTGATATATAAGGCCTATGGTAAAAAGCGCTTTCGGCGCTAAAGCGGTATCGGAATAATCATTGACTAAACTTTCTAAATAAGCCACTGCTTCGTTCCACTTCTGTTGGTCGGCATAACAAGCAACGAGGAAATCCACCGCCACAACAGCTCCGAATGTCTTCGGATTGCCCTTGATGATATTTTGATATTTTTCTAATGCTGCCGCATAAGCCGCTTCCGCAGCTTGTCCTTTGTTTTTATAATATTGTGCCATGTAAAGAGGAACCTGGTAAGCGCTATACGTATTCGGATAATCGCTTACGAGTTTATTAAAACTCTCCTTTGTTTTCTCCCAATTGTTCTCTTTTTCGTAGATTACTCCGATAGTAAAAAGCGCGGTAGCGCATATATCAGCATTCGTCGGATACTCTTTTAAAATAACTTCAAACTCAGCCCTCGCTTGGGGAAGATTATTTTGAACTGCGTAAAGCTGGGCTATATGAAATTGCGCCCTTGGGCTGTTTGGCCACATCGGATAACGAATCGTTATCTCCCGAAAGGCGTCTACAACTTTTTGATAATCTTCCGCCTCCGCTTTCTCGAGATCCTGCATCAAGCGATTGAATGCCTTGGAAGCGCGCCAAAATCTTTTCTCGGCAGAATATATACCTGCGTCGCAACCGGCTAAAGACAGAATAATGGCTATAGCTAAAAAGAGCGAAACTATTCTGTCATTGCGAGGCATGAAATGCCGAAGCAATCTCATTTTTCGGTTTCTTTCGTAAGGACGAAAAGGTTGGCGGTCGTCAAAAACACTAGAGAGTCGGTGATAAATGTCACGACCACACTTGCCGCTAATACAACCAACGTTATTTCAGGCAAAGTTAAGTTCATCAACCCTATCAAGCGCTGCTTCAACGCCATAATTGCTACGTCCAAAATCCTTGGCGTAATAATTAAAATTATGGTCGTCAAAAATACCTCTCTGGAAATATCAAACGACCTTTTAATTGCCCCTAAAAATTTCCTTCGCTCCATTATGATAGCAGGATATGCGTAAATAAAAAACGCCTCGACCAAGAATACTAAAACTATTCCTAAATAAAATAATACCTGAAGTAAAATCTTAGCAAAAACGGTCGGCGGCAAAAATTTAACGACCAAAAAACGCGGGCCCCTTAAAATTATAAGCGATATAATAAAAGTAACCAGCCAAACTCCGGCTAAGGTCACGTACCGCCTAATGGCCCTATTTAGATTACCTGCAATTTTTACCTTTTCGCCCTCGGTATTCGCTTGATAGACCATCCCCATCGCCATCCCGAACATTACAACGCCGACTGTTATCGTCGCTAAGACTTGACCATAATAAAAAAGTTGTGGGAGCAACAGGAAATTATTCGGATAATGTAAAAAACGTTCTCCGAAAAATGCTTTGATGGGTGGCGCAAAAATAATTGTTAGCGGCGGTCGCGGGAAATAGAATAAAACGGTAAGGACTAATCCTTCAAAAAGGGCGGCTATAAAAAAAGGAATAAGTATGCGGGGATATCTCACCAACATCCTAAATGTCACAGACCACACCGATTTGCTTAAACCAAAACTGCCGCTAATCCCCACTTACTTTTCCTTGAGAGAACATCTTATCCTTAGTTTACTTCGAATCTCTTCTTTATGATTGAGATCTTTTTTCTAAGGTCTAGCTCTCTTTTTTTTGCTTCGACAAAAGTTACCCCGACTTGATATTTATCTATCCCTTGGTCTTCGGACGTCTTAACCCAGCTTACTTTTGCTAAAGTGCTCACCGGTTCCACATCGCTTGCCGGCGCTAAATGCAAAGTCAGGTGTATCTCCGGAATCAAATCTTTATTGGATTCTTCTTCGAATAGGCCTTTATCTTTAAGTTGGCAGGTAAAATTATATATCCAGCCCAAACAATTAAAACAGACATCGCACGGCCATGAGCGGGGCCATTCAAGCAATGCGCCACCCTCGCTTAAATTCCTTGCCCTTGCTGTTATCTCTGGAGTGACATCCATCTTTTTCTGCGGGTCGATGATTTTACATTTAACAGCAACGTCTATTTCGACACGTTTAAACCTTCTACGCTCTGCCAATCTTTCTCCTTCCTGCTACGTATTTTGTAGCATTAGTATAACAGAACGGTGAGCAGTGTCAATAGTTTTTGTTGCTTTTATATCGTAATTATTTGCTTTTCAACCCCCTTTTTGAATATACGTTGCCTATAATCAACAGGCGAAGTTTTTACCACCCTTTTAAAAACCTTGCTAAAATAATTTGGGTCCTGATAGCCAACGGCGTATGCAATTTGGTTGACATTGAGATTTCGATTTTTTAATAATTTTGCCGCTGCTTTCATGCGAGCCTTCGTCAAATAATCGATGAAGGTAATTTTCAGTTCATCCTTGAAGATATGACTGAAATAATAGTGGCTCAATGCTACCTTAGCGGCGACTTTTTGTAACGATATCTCTTTATCGTGATAATTCTTATTTATATACTTTGCCGCTTTAATCACCGCCTCCTGGTTGCGTGAATACTGTATGTCCGAATCCGAAATTACTAAAAAATCGAATTCGTTTTTATAAATATAATTTATCAGGGCAAATAGCAACTCCGATGAGGCTTTAATCTGTTCCCTACTAAAAGACGGCAGGTCCCGATACAACTTTTCTAACTCGGATTGGGTATGTCTATCTTTTACGATACCGTCCGGAAGGTGCTGCGGAGAATCTTTGGTCCTTATTGGACAGGTTAAAATAGCGCCTATCACCTCTTCATCTATCATAATCGGGATGATAGATTGCGTCAGCTCATGACAATCGTAAATGTAGGGTTTCTTCGTGCCGCTTATGTGTTGGCAGGCCTTTTTTACGGTATCGAAAAATGGTGAGTCTTTTTTTGAGGAAAGCAAAACTTTACAAAAATGGCTGGCGTATTGAGGCGAAATTACAGGTTTGTTCTTTAAGTCAATAAAAGAGAAATCGATGCCTGTAAGTTTAAAGAAGGCATCCTCCAGGTCGCGCAGTATCTTTACGCTTGCAATTCCCTTTATCGCTAACGCCTGTTCCGCCATAATTGATAAAATTTACTACACAAAAGCAATTTTGTCAAGGAAAAAGGAAAAATGGGGACGGTTCTAATTATTTTAGTTACCTAACCCCGAAATTAATCATCGCTTAAAACTAGCTTGGAAGGCTAATGAGATAATATTTCGGGAAGTTCTTTTAAGGCATCTCTTATAGGAAGGATTGAGATATCACCTTCCCTAAGACGGCGTTCTCCTCCATAAACGAAATACGTCTTAGCGCCGGGGTAATCTTTTTGAAAAGCCCTCAATCCCTTCAGCATCGAACTCGAAATCTTGCCTGTTCTTTTAATCTCAAAAGCATTAATACCTTTATCTCCGTACAATACAAAATCTACTTCGACATTATTAGACGTCATCCAATAGAATATATTGTAGCCCAGTCTCAAATACATATTTATCGCCTGTAGCTCTTGCAGAAAAAGCGTTTCGAAAACATGCCCACCGATCTCTTCCGGTATATCAAGAGGGCCCGCTGGCCTTAATGTGCGATAAAGGCCGACGTCGAAGAAATAAAATTTAAGATGGGCTACAAGGCGCCTTTTAGCCCTTTTGGCAAAAACAGGAATTCTATAGGCTATGAGCAGGTCTTCTAATATCGTAAAATAATTTTCAACTACTTTTCGTTCAACACTGCAATCACGAGCAACTGATGAGATGTTTAAGACTGCCCCTTGCGAAAAACTAGCTGCTTCTAAAAATCTGGAAAATGCGCCCAAATTTCTGGTAAATCCCTCCTGCTGCACTTCTTCCTCGAGATAGGTTTTAACATAACTTTCCAAATAAGCCTTCGGGTTTTTCTCAGTATAAACACAAGGAAGTTGGCCATAAGCTAAAGAATGATTAAGATCAAAGTCGTCTCCGAGTTCTACGGCAGTGAGCGGATAGAGATGATATGATAAAGCGCGACCAGCCAGTAAATTTACCCCTTTTCTCCTTATCTTTCTGGCGCTGGAACCTGTTAAAATAAATTTATATTTGCTTTTTTCAATAAGCCTGTGAACCTCATTCAGCAGTTCGGGAATCCTCTGAATTTCGTCTAAAATAACCCAATCCTTAAAATTCTTTGGTATGAAGTTTTCGAGCCTTTGAGGATTGGCTAGAAGGTCGTTAAAGAGCTCCGCTTCCAGAAGATCTAAATAAAGAGCTTTAGCGAATTTTGTTTTGACCCAGGTAGTTTTACCTGTTCCGCGAGGGCCGAATAAGAAGAAACTTTTCTCTTTTGGAGGTTCTATTAATCTGGAATACATACTTCCATATTACATATATTTTTGGAGTTGTCAAGTAAAATTTGTCATTGCGAGGAGCGCAGCGACGAAGCAATCTCTCTTTACCTAAAACTCCAGAAAGCCGGAGTCCTTCATCCACTTGTAGGTAACTAAAATAACGATGAGTAGGGCAACAACCGCATAGAGCCCTTGAATGCCGCGGAAACTTAGCGCAATCATACCGAAACAGGTAGACAGGAAGTACATCGACAGAACCACCCTTCGCTGAGATTCCTCGCGGAATAAAAGTTGATGGTGTATATGCTCCTTATCGGGCTGGAAGACGCGTCTTTTCTTTGCCAAACGGCGCACGATAGCCAGTGTGGTATCGATTATAGGCACGCCCAAGGCGATGATGGGTATAAAAAGCGTTATTATCGTCTTGCTCTTCTGAAAACTCGCCATAGCAATGGCTGATAAGACGAAGCCTAAAAACATACTCCCGGAATTCCCCATAAATATCCTCGCGGGATAAAAATTGAA
>CAZXJX010000015.1:0-16818 GCA_964641235.1 uncultured Planctomycetia bacterium | reverse complement strand
GTATCACTGCAATAATTTTCTCGATACCGCAAACAGGCTCTTAGAATCACGCGTAGATACTGAAAAATTTAGCGTCGTCCGGTTTGGAAAGGAAACATTTGTAAAAGCTTTTCCCATCAGCGTAGATGGCTATAGCAGCGGAAACATTCCCAGGGTCGAAATAAATCAGCTTGAGAGGATTCGAGAAGAATTTGACCTAAAAGATAAAATAATTGCTATAGGAGTGGATAGAATCGATTATACCAAGGGCATAATAGAAAGGATATTAGCTATAGATAGATTTTTAGATAAATACCCTGAATATAAAAATAAATTTGTTTTTATCCAATTGGCAGCTCCGAGTAGGACGCATATAAAACGTTACCACGACCTGATAGGCGAAATCGATGAATTGGTGGAAAAGAAGAATTGGAAATATCTATATCGGGAAGGGAACTGGAAGCCGATAATATACTTAAAACGCCATTTTTCTCCGGAGGAGATACAGCCATTTTATGCGCTGGCGGATATTTGCATAGTAAGTTCTCTTCACGACGGAATGAACTTGGTGGCTAAGGAATACGTCGCTTCTAAAAGGGATTTAAAAGGCGCTTTGATATTAAGCTGTTTTACGGGTGCCGCCAGAGAATTGACCGACGCCGTACAGATAAATCCGTATTCTATAGAGGAATTTGCTGACAGCATAAAGTTTACAATTGAGATGTCACCTGAAGAAAAAAGGAAACGGATGGAAAATATGCGTAAGATAATAACAGAGAATAACATCTATCGTTGGGCAGGAAATATTATTACTGAACTCACAGCTTTAAAGAAGAGCTGATGATATACTTATTTTCAGAATGGAATAAATTTAAGAAACGCTTAAAAAATACCTTCGTGTATCTCTTCTTGGATTATGACGGAACGTTGGCGCCTATTGCAGAAAGCCCGATTAAAGCTATTATCTCCGAAGACACAAAAGAATTATTGAGACGATTATCGCAAAATCCAAGATGTAAAATCGCTATTATAAGCGGTCGAGCATTGGAAAATGTTAGGAATCTCGTGGGCGTAAGAGGCATTGTTTATATAGGAAACCACGGGTTAGAGATAGAGGGGCCGAAACTTAAATTTAAGAGCGTAGTTCCGGCGGGTTTTAAAGAAATGCTTAAAAAAATAAAAAATGATTTAAACAAAAAACTTTCCTCGGTTAAAGGAATATTTTTCGAAGATAAAGGTTATGTTTTAAGCCTGCATTATCGACTGGTCGACGAAAAAGAGGTCCCTTCAATTCAAACCATATTTCATGAAACCGTCATAACGTACCTCGTCGGCAATAAAATAAAGATAAGCAATGGCAAAAAGGTGCTTGAAATAAGACCTCCTCTTGATTGGGATAAAGGAAAGGCCGCATTGTGGCTTTTGGCAAGACAGAAATTTGTTTTAAAGGGCAAGGAAATTTTTCCTATTTACGTAGGGGACGATTTAACGGATGAAGATGCCTTTAAGGCCTTAAAAAATAAGGGAGCCACCGTATTTGTAGGTGTTCCAAAAAAATCCGAGGCAAAATATTATTTAAGAAATCCCAAAGAGGTCAAGGTATTCTTAAAGAAAATTTTAGAATTACAAAAGCTATAACCATATGCCCGAATTAATAAAATCAAAAGAGCCATTTAGGTTCTATACGAGACTACATCTTTCGGAACTCACGGGTTTAAGGGCCTCAACTTTAAGCCAATTATTGGAGCTCGTAAAGGAAGTAAATGGTTCTTGTATTTATCATCATACCCACAGATTTTTACAGCAGCATCAATATCTTTCGCCCGAACCTCCAAACGATTTTGCTTATTGGGTAAGTGAGGTGCTCGGAGAAGGCAATCTTGGAGAAAGATTGGCAAGCATTGATGTCATTCAATTTTCGACGATTCGCAGCCTTAGGGAGAAAATCGCGGCAACTATCGAGGATTACCTAAAAGACCATCCTTTGGCTAAAATGAGATTTGCAAGCGAAGGAGAAGAATTTCATTTTATAAAATCGGTAAGCTTTGTGCTTCCGACAAATTATATAGCTTATGATTTAAAGGAATTCGTAGATATTTTAGGCAAAATAACCATCGATTCTATCTATTATCATATCTTTGAGGCGCGCCTAAGGCTGGAAAGGGGCACAAACGACTTTTCGAACTGGATAGAGTCTTCAATTGGAGACAAAGAATTGGCAGTTAAAATATCGAGGCTCGACCCTTATACCTATACTTTGGAGGGCCTAAGGGATAAAGTGATTAACATGATAAAGAGGAAGAGATCAGATTGAAATGGCAAAGATAGAAGATTACATTCCAATTGTAGGTCAGCCTATCATAGATGACCTAAGGCTCCTCGCCGAAAAATTAAAAGGCAAAATGATTCAGAATATCAATTCCGCCGCCGTTGGGGGAGGTGTTGCGGAGATCTTAAATAGAATGGTTCCTCTCCTAAGGGAGCTGGGCGTCGATGCGAGGTGGGATTTAATAAAAGGCGGCGAACAGTTTTTCGATGTAACAAAAAAATTCCATAATGCCTTGCACGGAAAGCCAGAGGATGTAACGCAAAATGATTTCGATATTTTTATGGAAACCAGCCAGAGGAATATGGAAGAAGCGAATATTTACGGCGACGTTATTTTTATTCACGATCCACAACCGATCGCCTTAATAAAAAAGAAGACAGAAAATAAATGGATATGGCGATGCCATATCGATGCATCTAATCCCAATCAAAAGGTGTGGAATTTTTTAAGAGGTTTTATAGACAATTATGATGCGGCGGTATTTTCCGCGCCTGCATTTTCGCAAAAATTGCCTATAAGGCAGTTTTTGATATCTCCCTCAATCGACCCATTAAGCGATAAAAACAAAGAACTGCCGCAGGAGACCGTAGATTCGGTATTGAAAAAATATGATATTCCTAAAGATAAACCAATTATTACTCAAATTTCGCGCTTTGATAGACTAAAAGACCCTTTGGGGGTTATCCAGGCATATAAGCAAGTGAAGAGGTATGCTGATTGTCGGCTTGTTTTGGCTGGCGGGGGCGCTTCGGATGACCCTGAGGGGGAAGAAGTCTTAAGCGAAGTTAAGGGAGCGGCGAAAGAGGATACCGACATCCATATTTTACTGCTTGCTCAGAGTGATATAGAGGTAAATGCTCTGCAAAGGGCATCGACAGTCATACTTCAGAAATCGATAAGGGAAGGTTTTGGTTTGACAGTTACCGAGGCTTTGTGGAAGGCAAAGGCGGTGGTCGCTTCTAACGTGGGAGGTATTCCTTTGCAGATAGCTCATAAATACTCAGGCTTGCTCTGCCATTCCGTCAATGGCGCCGCTTTTGCCATCAAGCAACTTCTTAACAGTCCGGAATATGCCAAAAGGCTAGGCGAAAACGGAAGGGAACATATAAGAAATAATTTTTTAATTACTCGGCACCTTAGAGATTATATGTTGTTATTCCTCTCATTATATCATACAGAAGATATAGTTTATTTGTAATCGAATCAGGGACGGTTCTCAATTCAAAGCGAGAAGTGTCCCCTATGTCAAGGATAAGGGGGGACACTTCTCCGATTGACTCTAGAACCGTCCCTGATTGACTTTTTAAGATGAATGGTTTAATATAATAATTAAAAGAGAGGAAAATTTGATAAAGGAAGCCAAAATATATTCATTAATTTTTATCCCCCCATTAGCGCAGTACGTCGTTACCCTCGAAGAAATGGACGGCACAAGGCTCGTGCCGATCTGGATAGGCATAAACGAAGGCAACGCCATCGCAATGATCCTTCAGGGCGAAAAATTCCATAGGCCGCTAACGCATGATTTGTTAGCGAATATCTTGAAAGACGTTGGCGCCAAGGTGGAAAAGATAATCATAAGCGATTTAAAAGAAAACGCCTATTACGCCGTTATAACGATAAAACAAAACGGCAAGACTTATGAAATAGATTCGCGTCCTTCGGATGCGATGGCATTGGCGGTTAGGACGAACTCCCCGATATTTATAGATGAAAAAGTGCTCAAACTTTGTCCGGTGATAAATAAGCCGATTTCCGAAGAGGATGTCAAGAAATTCAAGGAGGAACTCAAGAATTTGCGCCCCGATGATTTCTTTAAAAGATTAGACGAAGAGGGCGGCAAAGTGGAAGGTGGAATGGAATAATGGTTTTAATTAAAGAGACGATAAGAGAACCTCTACCCGAAACGTCGAAGGCGATTCGATTGGGCAGAGAAGTTTGTAACGATTTTCAGGCCGCTATCGCCAAAGAGTGGATTGAGACGAACGGTCGCGGAGGATACGCCTCTTCTACTATAATAGGGACAAATACACGCCGGTATCATGGATTATTAATCGCAACTACTAGGTCACCGCTGGGGCGTATGGTTATTCTATCAAAGATGGAAGAGACCCTCGTATTAAAGGATGGCACGCGATACAACCTTTCTTGTAGCCAGTATCCGGGCATAGTTCATCCAGAGGGCTACCGATATTTAGAGGAATTTAGGCTTGATCCATTCCCGATATTTACTTACAAGGTAGGTGATGTCGTAATCGAAAAAGCCGTATTTATGATTTACGGAGAAAATACGACGGTTATAACATATAAAGTGCTAGACGCCCCTAGTTATCTTGAACTGCTCGTGCGCCCCTTGGTTGCCGCCCGCGATTATCATTGGATATCTATCGAAAATACTAATTTCAACAAATCGGTTGAGTCCTTAGAAGGATGCATAAGGATGAAGCCCTATAATGAATCCCCTCTGGTCTATTTGGCTCATAATGCGGATAGATTTGAGCCGGCGGGTTATTGGTATAAAACGTTTGAGTATCAAAGAGAGAAGGAGAAAGGGCTTGAGTATCATGAGGACTTATATAGTCCGGGCGAATTCGGATTTTTGCTTAAACAAGGCGATAAAGCCCACCTCGTTGCCTCGACGGAAGGAAGGAAGATGCGCTCGGTCGAAGTTTTAGAGTCCAGCGAAGTGCTGCGCCGCAGCGAAGTAGCAAGCACGGCTAAATTAAAAGATCAATTTGCAATTCAACTGGCGACCGCCGCGGATTCATTTTTGGTCAAGAGGATGGACGGGTTGACGACGGTAGTCGCCGGGTATCATTGGTTCTGGGACTGGGGAAGGGATGCTCTGATTTCGCTTCCCGGCTTGACGCTCGCATTGGGCAGGTTCGATGAGGCGAGGAATATTTTGACTACGTTCGCGAAATATTGCGACCAGGGGATGATACCGAATAGATTTCCGGAGTTGAGCAAGGACCCGGAATATAATACGGTAGATGCATCGCTGTGGTTTTTTTGGGCGGTGCATAAATTTTTAGAATATACGGACGATTACGATTTCGTCGAGGAAAACATTTTGGATTATCTTGAGGAAATAATTCAGTATTACATAAACGGCACTCGATATGAGATAAAGATGGACAGGGACGGTTTGATTTCGACCGGCGATTCGGGAACCCACCTTACTTGGATGGACGCGAAGGTAGGCGAGTGGGTTGTGACTCCAAGGAACGGCAAGGCCGTTGAGGTAAATGCGCTTTGGTATAACGCCTTAAAGATTATGGAATCCATTTGCGATAAACTAAAGTTAAGATACAAAAACGAATGCGCGCGGCTGGCGCATTTAGCGAAGAGAAGTTTCGATTTGACTTTTTGGTATGAGGCCGGCGGATATCTATACGACTGCGTAAGCGAAGAAGGGGCGGACAAATCCGTAAGGCCTAACCAAATTTTTGCCTTAAGCCTTCCTTTTAGGATTATTTCGAAGGAGAAGGAGAAGAGAATTCTTGAGGTGGTAGGCAGGGAACTACTGACGCCCTACGGTTTACGTTCATTATCCCCTAAACATAGAGATTATCGCGGAACTTATTCGGGAGACCAACGCACGCGTGACGCGTCATACCATCAAGGCACTGTTTGGCCGTGGCTTCTGGGCGCATTTATTACCGCATATCTAAATGTGTACGGCAGGACGAAGAAAACTAAGGAAGAGGCAAGGAGGTTTTTAACCCCGCTAAAAGGCCACTTACTCGAGGCCGGATTAGGAACGATATCGGAAATATTCGACGCAGACCCACCATACAATCCAAGAGGTGCCATTTCGCAAGCCTGGAGTGTAGCCGAAATCTTAAGGGTATATAAGGAAGAACTTGAAAAATAGGGACACATCCCATTTTCCATTTCATTTTAAAGAATTTTCTAGGAAAATGGGATGTGTCCCTATTTTTCCCTATTTTTCTTTCCGCCACAGACGTAGTATTCGCTCTGCTTAGGGCCTTAACTTTTTTTGGCGGTTTAATCTGGGTTGCCCTTCACCCCGCGTCGCCGAAAGAAAAGGCATACCTTTATTGCCTATTTATCGCATTTTTTATTTATAGCCTGATTATTTATCTTTTAATTTTTAGATATCCGGAAAAGGTTCGCAAGTTATACTTCGTCGCGCTTATTTTTGATTTGGGGTTTCTGTTTTTGTTGCTTCCGCCGACTGGCGGATTAGATTCTAGTTTTGCCTTCGGTTTTTATTTGCTGGCGGCGTTGCATTCCTTTTATTATGGCTTATTGCCCGGCCTCGGCGTCGCCGTTATCTCCTCCACGCTTTATATCTTAAGTTGCCCCAGTTGCTGGGCAAAGATGCACTGGACCGATTTGGCGCTTCGGGTGATTTTTCTATTTTTAGTTTCCTTGACTTTAGGGATCCTGTCGGAAAGGGAAAGGCGAATGCACCGGCGGCTCGTGCACGCAGAGAGGCTTGCCGCTATAGGAAGGATGTCATCCGAAGTCGCCCACGAGATTAAAAACCCATTGAGTTCTATCAGTCTCAATACGGAGTTGCTCGCGGATGAGTTAAAAAAATATGCCAATGCCGATACGAAGGAAGCAAACGGCCTCATAAATTCGATTATGTCAGAGGTCAATAGGTTAAGCGGCGTGGCGGATGAATACCTGCAATTCGTAAGGCAGCCAAAGTTGGTGTACAGACGATATGATATCAATGGGCTGATAGAATCATTGATAGAATTTTTAAACAAAGAAGCTTTCCAGAGGAAAATAACATTTATCAAAACGCTTGAAGAAAAACTCCCGAAGGCATTGATAGATGAAAGGCAACTTCACCAGGCCATACTTAATATCTTCAGGAATTCATTCGATGCTATGCCGTCCGGCGGCGAAATATACGTTTCGACCAAAAGATTAAAGAATGATATCGAAGTGTTTATCAAAGATACGGGCGTCGGTATCCCAAAGGAACATATAAGGCGAATATTTGACCCATTTTTCAGCACCAAAGACATCGGCACGGGCCTGGGGCTCTCAATAGCAAGGGATATAATTAAAGAGCACGGCGGGGAGATTGCCTGTGAAAGCGAAAAGGGCAAAGGCACTGTTTTCACGATACGGTTGCCCATCTCGAGATAGAGCTGTCATTGCGAGCGAACGGAGTGAGCGAAGCAATCTCTGGGATTGCTTCGGCTTCGCCTCGCAATGACACTTGACTTATTATTCATTTTTATTGTATATTGAAAAGATAAAATAAATATGGCTAAGATATTAATAGTAGATGACGATGTAGAATTCGGTACCGCGCTTTCAAAGATCTTAACCGGCGAGGGTTACAGTACTTCGGTTGCATTGAGCGCCTCGGAAGGTCTGGGGCTTCTAAACAAATCCAAATACGATTTAGTCTTCGCCGACCTTTCTATGCCGGGAGCAAATGGAATTGCGCTCTTGGAAGATATCAAAAAAGATTATCCGAGTTTGCCGGTTGCGATCATAACGGCATTTGGAGAATGGGATACTTACGCGGAGGCCGCGGAAAAAGGCGCGTGCGGCTTTATAAATAAACCGGTTAAGAAAGAGGAAATTTTGGAAACGGTCAAAGATATCCTTGGACCAAAAACAGCATGAGATTTTTATCTTCGGTAAAGTTATTAATTTGGCTTCTTGCCATTATAATATTATTAGCGATAGTCGGAAGCGTAGTTCCCCAAGGGTTATCTGCCGAGGAGTACCTTCATAATTATCCTCCAAGTCTATCTCGCATAATTTTATCCTTGGGACTTACCAACGTTTTTCATTCCTGGTATTTTATCTTAATTTTAATGACCCTTACCTTAAATGTGCTGGCATGCAATATAAAGCGGCTCAAACTGAAGACGAAATCATTCGGCTTCACAATTACCCATTTGAGCATTGTAGTCATACTGCTTGGCGCAAGCCTAGGGGCTATATTCGGCGAAAAAGGTTTTATGCAGATTTATGAAGGCGAGGCGAAAGAATGTTTTACGCCGAACGGAAAGATGAAATGCCTGCCGTTTAGAATCGCGCTTGAGGATTTTATCCTCGAAAAATACGAAGGCGCAAATCCGCCGGCGCTTACAGCATTAGTAATCAATGAAAACATAACGTCAACTTTTCCAGCGGATTTAAACGTTGAACATAAACTAGGGACAAATAGTTATTATCTGAAAATCTTAAGGTACCTGCCTGATTTCGTTATGGATGCCGCAACTAAAGAGGCATATTCGCGTTCGGATGAACCGAGGAATCCGGCTATACTTGTGCGCATAAAAGGCCCGCAGGGAGAAGAGGACAGATGGACCTTCGCCCGCTTTCCGGATATGATTCAGGGTAAAGATGAGAATATTAAACTTTCGTATCAGTGGGCACCCATCAGGGTAAAAGAATTTAAAAGCAAGTTAGCAGTGATAGAAGGTGATAAAGTCGTTCTTAAGAAGACAATAGAAGTAAACGACCCGCTTCGTTATAAAGGATATACCTTTTACCAGGCAAGTTACGATCCCGAAGAAAATAGGTGGACGGGCTTACAGGTTGTAAAAGACCCCGGCGTTGGCATTGTATATCTAGGGTTTATTATGTTAATGGCAGGCGTTGTTCAGATGCTGGGGATAGAACCGCTTCTTAAAAAGAAGATTAAACGATGAATAGATATTTTAATTTAACTTTGGCTTTCTATTTTGCATCGACGATATTTTATATCGCGAATTTCATATTCAAGAAAAGGATTTTGAACAAAATTGCCCCTTTATCCTTGGTCTTCGGCCTTGTATTTAATACCTTCTATATAATAGGAAGGTGGAAGGAAGCAGGAAGACCGCCTCTGGCGAATCTATTCGAGTCGATAGTTTTTTTCGCTTGGTGTTTAAGCGTGACCTATCTCGTCATCGAAGTCTTAAAGAAATCGCAACGGCTTGGAATATTAGCAAGCGGGCTTGCTACACTCACCATCCTATATGCCTCAAAGCTCGACCCTTCTATCGAGCCGTTAATGCCCGCGCTTCAATCCAGTTGGCTTACGGTTCATGTGATTACGTGTTTCATAGGGTATAGCGCGTTTGCTGTTGCATTTTTAGCCAGTGCAATATATTTATTTAAAAAGGCAAAGGATTCTTTCCTTGAGGATATAAGTTCGAAGCTTATCTCATTCGGATTTATATTTTTAACCATCGGAGTAATCACGGGAGCGATATGGGCAAATGAGGCATGGGGCACATATTGGAGCTGGGACCCCAAAGAGACATGGTCATTGATTACTTGGATGATTTATGCTATATATTTACACGGAAAATTCGCACGTGGCTGGAAAGGTAAGACGCTCGCGTGGATTTCCGTTCTCGGATTTACCGCGGTTATATTTACATATTTCGGCGTAAGTTTTCTATTGTCGGGATTACATAGTTATATTTAGGGAAAATAGGGACACATCCCAATTATTATTAGAAATTTTTAAATAATTGGGATGTGTCCCTAATAAAAAATGGCTCAAGAAAAAATAAGTCGACGGGATTTTGTAAATTATATTTTAGGCGGCGGGCTTTTGGCATTTTTTGTCTCCGCTATATATCCGCTCTTTCGTTATATAACTCCTCCGAAAGGCGTTGAGACAGCGGTTTCAAACGTTGTTGCGGCGAAAGTAGGAGAACTGCTTCCGAATTCCGGAAAGGTATTTAAATTCGGAGACAAACCCGGAATTTTAGTGAATACCGCCAATGGCGAATTGCTAGCTTTCAATGCAGTTTGTACGCATTTAAACTGCACCGTCCAATATGATTCGCAGGCAAGCCATATCTGGTGCGCATGTCATAACGGACATTTCGATTTGAACGGTCAAGTTGTTTCAGGCCCGCCGCCACGCCCTTTAGAAAAATATAAAGTGAACATAAGAGGGGATGATATAATTGTTTCAAAAAATATATAACTGGTTTGATGAACGGTATCAGATAACGGGCTTTAAGGATTTCTTCGCGAAGAAGACCGTTCCTATTCATAAGCATTTTATCTGGTATTATTTCGGCGGGATTACGTTATTTTTATTTGTCGTACAGGTCATAACCGGCATTTTGCTCCTTTTTTATTACAAGCCCACCGCGGCCGAGGCGTTTGAATCGGTGAAATTCATAATGACCAAGGTCGAATTCGGCTGGCTCATCCGTTCCGTCCATTCCTGGTCTGCCAATCTGATGGTCCTTTCGGTGTTCGTGCATCTTTTTTCGACATTTTTCTTGAAGTCGTATCGCAACCCGCGCGAGTTAACCTGGATTACAGGCGTATTCCTATTTTTCATTGCCTTAGGGTTAGGCTTTACCGGATATTTGTTGCCTTGGAACGAACTCTCATTTTTTGCTACGAAGGTGGGGACCCAGATAGCAGGTTCGGTGCCGATAGTCGGGTCGTATCTTCGGACCATACTTCGCGGCGGAGAAGAAATTTCAGATGCCACCATAACGCGTTTCTTTACATTTCATGTTATGGTGCTTCCGATTGCCGCCGCCGCAGTTGTAGGACTACATTTACTTATGGTGCAACTTCAGGGGATGAGCGAGCCGCTTTCTGTCGCTAAGAGCCCCAATAAAAAAGTCATGAAATTTTTTCCGAATTTCTTTTTAAGGGATGTGGTTGTCTGGCTTTTATTCTTTGCCGCGCTTTTGACCTTAAGCGTTATGTATCCGTGGGAATTGGGCAAGAAGGCAGACCCGTTTGCGCCCACGCCCATCGGGATAAAACCCGAGTGGTATTTTGTCTGGATGTTCGAGACGCTTAAAATTATTCCGGCTAAGATTCTTTTATTTGACGGCGAGGTGCTCGGAATTTTAGGTTTTGGAGTGGTTGGCTTAATATTAATTCTTATTCCTTTTGTAGATTTGTGGAGCAGGAAGGAAAAGCGAAATCCGTTTTTTGCGATATTAGGCATCTTTGCGGTAATATATATTTTGGTTATGTCGTATCTGTCGTATTTCGGACCGCAGAAGTAAAGGGAGAATATGCAAAATATAAATAAAATAAGTCCGCTCTGGATGAGAATTCGCCGCACCGCTCGACTTTCCCCAGCGAGGAAAGTCTCGCTCGGGGAATCTTCTCGCTCTCTCTTGAGATTAAACGGCGGAGAGCCGTGCCCGCTCGAATCTTCTACGTGCGGCTCAATCTCATCCAACGCTATCTTATTTGTTATTTTAATCTTATTGTCATTATCCATATATCCTGGTGCAATTGCGCAACAAAAAGATTACTGCGTTGAATGCCACAAGTTATTGGAGGGCAGGGCGAAGGAGCCGGTTGAGAAAATCGAGCACGACGTCCATTTTAAACGCGGGCTTTCGTGCGTTGATTGTCACGGTGGCAATCCGACGACTGAGGATTTTACACAGGCAAAAGACCCTGCTAAAGGGTTCGTCGGCAAACCGAAGAGAAATGATATCCCAAACTTCTGCGGCAAATGCCACGCCGACCCCGCGTATATGCGAAGGTTCAATCCGAATATCCCAACCGACCAATTGGCAAAATATAATGAAAGCCAGCACGGAAAATTAAATGCGCAGGCAGACCAGAAAGTCGCGGTTTGCATAAGTTGCCACGATGTCCACGGAATAAGAGAGAAAGACGATCCATTAGCACCCGTATTTATGACGAACGCTGTAAAAAGGTGTGCATCCTGTCATGCCGATAAAGAATATATGAAAGATTACTCAATTCCTACTAATCAGATGGAGGAGTTTGAACAAAGTGTTCATGGCGAGGCCTTATTAAAGAGGGGCGACCGCGGCGCTCCATCTTGCCACAGCTGCCACGGCTCTCATGATGCTGCACTTCCGCGGGCAATCGCCGTCGGTAATATCTGTGCTCAGTGTCATTCGCTGACGCGAGATTTATTTGCGAAGAGCCCGCATAAAACCGCACATGATAAACTTGGAATTCCGGAATGCGAAGTCTGTCATGGAAATCATAAGATTATGCGCACCTCGGACGAGATGCTTGGAACCCAAGAAGAAGCATTGTGCGTAAAATGCCACACGGCGGATTCTAAGGGGTACATCGTAGCCACTTCAATGAAGGGCGCAATAGAAGCTTTAAAGACCGACATAAAAAAGTCGGAGGATATAGTTACGAATGCTGAAAAGCTTGGGATGGAAATCTCCGACGCTAAATTCGATTTAGACGAGTCAAAAAATTCACTGACCAAATCGCGCACATATATACATAGCTTCTCTAAGGAACAAGTAGAAGAGATTGCGAAAGAAGGCATCGATTTAGCGAAGAAAGCAAAAGATAAAGGCAAAAAAGCCGTTGATGAGTTTAATTTCAGGCGCAAGGGTTTTGCGGTCGCAATTGTTATAATATTATTTTTAGCGGTCGCGCTTTATCTTAAAATTAGGAGGATGGAGAAGGGTTAGATAGTGAATAAAAAAATCCTCCTTAGAATATCAGGGTTTATCTTACTTTTTATTTTTATTGCATTTCTTTTTCTATTCAAATTTTCAACCAGCCCTCAGTTCTGTAATTCCTGCCATATAATGAAGCCGTATTACGAGTCGTGGAAGACCTCCAAGCATAAGAGGGTCGCTTGCGTCGATTGCCATTATCCTCCGGCGGCACCGCAAACTCTTTTATGGAAAAAATTTCAGGCGATGTCGCAGGTCGTAAAATATGTAACTCGGACGTATTCTTCTAAGCCGTTTGCCGAAATCGATGATGCCGCTTGTTTAAGAGAAGGTTGCCATTCGAAACGGCTGTTGGAAGGAAAATTGACATTTGGCGAAGGGGTAAAATTCGACCACAGGCCGCATCTTTTGGAATTGCGGCGCGGAAGGCAATTGCGTTGCGTCTCTTGCCATTCGCAGATGGTGGTCGGTAAACACGTAGAGGTAACATTAGATACCTGTTATTTATGTCACTTTAAAGGGATGAAAGAGGGGCGCAAATTAGAGCCTCTCGGCGGATGCCATTCCTGTCATGAACTGCCGGAAAAAGAATTTGAGATAGGGAATATTAAATACAGACATAAGGATTTCGTTACTAAACACGGCATCGAATGTCAAAGTTGCCATCTGGATGTAATCCAAGGCGAGGGGAATGCGCCAAAAGAGAGGTGTTTTTCGTGTCACAACCAGCCGGAGAAATTGGAGAAATATACAGATATTCCGTTAATCCATGAGAATCATATAACAAAACATAACATCGCCTGTTTTCATTGTCACACCGAGATGACGCATTCTGTGAAGACAGTTACTAAGCCGATGAAATTAGATTGTTTCATATGTCACACTGATATGCACTCCGGGCAGAAGGATATTTATGAAGGGCGCGGGGGAAGAGGAATGCCGGAGATGCCGTCTCCTATGTATCTAGCACAGGTGGATTGCGTTGGATGCCATATCGTTGAGGGAAAAGAAAAAGAGGAATTCAAGCACAAATTGAACGGAAAGACGTTTAAGGCGTCGGAAACAGGATGTATAAAATGCCATGGAGAAAAATACGCCGGCTTGGTGGATGATTGGAAAAAAGAATTAGACGACGCGATTGGCGCCATCGAACCACGCATTAAGGAAGCGCAAAATATATTATCGCAGATTTCAGCCGATGCGCCGAATTATGCCTACTTAAAAACCCTCTATGACGATGCGCATTATAATTATGATTTCGCGCGCCTTTCAACAGGTATACATAATATATATTATTCAGCGAAGTTATTGGAGAATGTAAACGTTAATTTGGATAAGTTCTCCAAAGAGTCAAAGGAACCCCTTCCTAAGTTGTCCGAAGCCAGTTTATTGAACGGGAGTTTCTGCGCCACGCTTTGCCACGCAAAGTTGGACGTAAAAATTCCCGAACAGGCTAAATACAAAGATAAGGATATGCCTCACAGCGCCCACCTCGAAATGATCGGCGCGTGCGGAAATTGCCACGAGATAGGACGCCATAAAGAGATTCCACTTAAATTCGACCTTACCATTTGTAAGGCCTGCCACGAAGAAGGTATCTAAAAAATTTTACTTGACAAAATCTTTTCTTTCTTATATACATATATATAGATATATGTATATAAGTATAACAAAAGAATAAATGAAAATAGACCAACTCTTTAAAGCCTTCGCAGAGGAAACCCGCCTTAGAATATTAAACATACTAAGCCAAGGCGATCTGTGCGTCCAAAATATTTCCCAAGTCTTAAAGATCTCGCAACCGAAAACCTCTCGCCATTTGGCTATGTTAAGGTATGCTGGATTAGTCGATTGTAAACGCAAGGGTTTATATGTCAGGTATTTCCTTGCCAAGCCTCAAGATAAATTCCATCAGATTTTATTAGACCACATAAAGAAAGGGTATCTTAAGGTTATCCCGATTATGCGAGAAGATTTAGAAAGGCTAAAGGCCGTCGATAGAAGCAAGTGTAGGTAAAATTTCCTCATAAGCAATATGAACATTGTTTTAATCGTAGGAAAATCCAAAAGCGGAAAGACCACCTTAATCGAGAAATTAATTCCTGAATTAAATTCTCGGGGCTTAAGAGTCGGCACGGTAAAACACGCCCATCACGGATTCGAAATTGACCATACTGGAAAAGACAGTTTCAGGCACAGAGAAGCAGGCGCTGAAATTGTTGCGCTTTCCTCAAAAGATAAAGTTGCCATCCAAATGAACATTCAAAAAGAAATGCCTTTAAATGAAATAATTCAAACTTATTTCCCCGATGACTTAGATTTGGTTCTGGTCGAAGGTTATAAGAACGAAGGGGGTCTGAAGATCGAGGTCGACGGGATTAAAAATATAGATATAAAGAAAGTAGCGGATTTTATCGAGAAAAACTTATCTTTAAACAAAAAGGAGGTTTTGAAATGAGGCGGGGGTTAATTTTTGGTTTAATCGTATCTTTTGTTTTTATGGCAATTGGACAGACTTATGCATTGACGCCGGAAGAGGAAGTTCAGGCGTTGAAAGAACAACTGAAGGTGCTACTAGACCGCGTTGAGAAACTCGAGGGCGAAGTAGCAAAGGCGAAAGAGGCAAAGCCGGAGGAAAAAGTCGCCGAGAAAAAGGAAGAACCGTTTCCGGCGATGTTAAGTAAGATTGGGACGAAACTGAAGATTTCAGGAAGATGGGCGGCAGGATATTATGATTCGGGCGAACATGGCTCATTCCCAGATGGTTCATTCCAGGCGCCTGAGGCAAAGTTGCGATTCGATTTTCAGCCAGATAAGATAAATACCATAACTATGCGAATGAGCTTAAATAATGCAACTTTCAATAATTTAGATTATTTCTATTTGGATTCAAAGGATTTTCTTCCGTTCTTAAAGGATACGCCTTTTACTTTAGAGTCAAGGATTGGAAGGTTTAAATTAGATTACGGCGAAGAGACATGGTCAAATAACCAGGTTGAAAGTGCGGTTGTTTCAAATTCGGCGGCAAACGTCGGTGGCAATGACGAAGGCGTGCAACTTTCCGGAAAAATTAAAGCTTTCGAGAAAATGCCGATAAAGTGGTCAACATCCGTTACGAATGGGAATTCAAGCACCGGCGCAGATAATGAAAATTCAAAGGCATTTTCAGGCAAGATAGCAATAAATCCTTTGGATGACTTGTATCTATCGGCGAGTTATTATCACTCCGATGATTTAGAAAATGGTTCATCTGAAACTTCGATAGCAGGATTGGCAAGCGCTCCCACCAATGCGACGAATTGGACCAGAGAGATGTGGGAAGTTGATGCGCGGTACGATTTCAAAAAAGGTAAGAAAGCACTCGACCCACCCGCTTATACGGATAGCGTAGCATACATTAAAGGCGCGTTTGGCCAATTCTGGGATGATGCCGAGATTAGTGGCGTGCGGCGCGGCACGACAAGCAACTTGGCCGTGGAGGACCGCGATGGAAATTACGGTTTCGCGGAAGGTCTATACAATATCAATTCTAAATTATTTACCGCTTATAGATATAGCATCATTGATTTGGAGAAAGGGCAAAGAGCGTCTCTAAACGGGATAAATTCCAATAGGCATCAAAGACATTCCTTAGGTTTAGGCTGGAGATGGTCTGATAAGACTATCTTGAAGGCCGAATACACATGGAATAAAGAGAGCGATGTTTCGGTTGCAGCGACTGCAGGCAGGAAAAACGATCAGGTTTCTGCGGCGATTGTGTCGAGCTTTTAAGGCATATTTACTTAATCGGGAGGCGCTAATATGAGTGAAAAAAATAAAAGCCGAAGGGAATTTATGAAGATAGCCGCGGGTGTTGCAGGCGCTGTAGTTTTGACAGGTGCCGCAAAAAAACTCATCGCTGCGACAGCGGAAAAGCCTTCGGGCGAGATTGAGAGGATGCATTCGGAATTACTTGAGGCACTTAAGAAAAGTCCGTCGCAGAGAAAATGGACGATGGGCGTTGATGTGAGAAAATGTATCGGATGCGATTCCTGTACAGTTTCCTGTGCCATTGAAAATGTCGCTCCAGTTGGTACTTCGTATCGCACTGTTTACAAAGTTGAAACAGGAGAGAATAAA
>CAZXJX010000014.1:16809-17214 GCA_964641235.1 uncultured Planctomycetia bacterium | reverse complement strand
GATTAAGGGTATTGAGATGGGGCTTGGGTTTAGAGCAGCTGCGCTTTTAGGCTCTCAGGTTCATGACGAGATAATATATGAGAAGAGAAAAGGATTTTCCCGTAAGACAAATTCCGCAGGGGGCATCGAAGGCGGAATTACGAACGGCCAGCCGATAGTTGCAAGGATTGCGATGAAGCCGATTGCGACTTTAGGCAAGCCCTTAGCGTCCGTCGATATTAAGACGAAGCAAACCATAAAAGCGGTAGTTGAGCGTCACGATGTCTGCGCGGTCGCGGCGGCCGGAATCGTCGGTGAGGCGGTGCTAGCCTTCGAGCTCGCGAATGCGATGACCGATAAATTCGGCGGCGACAGTTTGAAGGAAATGAAGCGCAACTACGCCGGATACATAAGACAAGTAAAATC
>CAZXJX010000014.1:11809-16799 GCA_964641235.1 uncultured Planctomycetia bacterium | reverse complement strand
CGGTGTCCCCACATATAAAGACTTAAGGGACGAGCGAGGATGAAGCCGAGTGAGATTTTCCCGCTGGAGAAAATCGAACGTTCCCGCGAGAAAACAAGCCGAAGCAATGATATATATTATTGAGAATTAATATGAAGAACATAATTTTAGTCGGATTTATGGGCACGGGCAAGACCGCAGTCGGCAAAGAGCTCGCCAAGCGGCTTAATATGAAATTCGTCGATATGGACGATATCATCGAAGAACGCGAGGGAATGAAGATAACCGATATCTTTGCCAAAAAAGGCGAGCCGTATTTTAGAAGCGTCGAGAAAGAAGTCGCGAAGGGAATTTCTAAACAGCCGAACCTCGTTGTCGCAGCCGGCGGCGGCGCGGTGATTGATGAGGAGAACGTTAAGAATTTGAAATCGAACGGCCTTATGATTTGTCTGACTGCTAGTCCCGATAAAATCCTCGAAAGGACAAAGGACTACGCACATCGGCCGCTTTTAAATGTCTCGGACCCGCGCGCAAAGGTTTCGGAATTATTGGAAAAGCGCGCAGTCTATTACGCGCGCGCGGATTACCAAATCGATACAACCGATTTAACTGTCGACGAAGTCGTTAAGAAGATAACGGAGCTGCGTTAGTGACCGATTTAGAATACCTAATGATTTTAAATTCAATTCCCGAGGTCGGATTTGTCAGATTCAATAATTTGATAAAGCGCTTCGGCAGCGTAAAGAATATCCTTTCCGCAACGAAGAGGGAGTTGGAAGAAGTGGAAAATATCGGACCAAAGATCGCAGATAATATTTTAAAATGCGAGAAAGAAAATATCCTCAAGCGGGAATTAAAACTAATCGATAAATACGGCGTAAAGGTAATTTCATATTTCGATAAAGAATATCCGGAAAATCTAAAAGAGATTTACGACCCCCCTATAATATTATATGTAAAGGGAAATATCGTAAACGAAGATAAGTTCGCGGTCGCAATCGTCGGCTCACGCAACGCAAGCCGTTACGGAATTACTACGGCAGAGCGTTTAGGCTACGAATTGGCAAGCAGAGGATTTACTATAGTATCGGGATTAGCGCGGGGCATAGATGCCGCGGGACACCGAGGCGCTTTAAAAGCGAAGGGCAGGACATTCGCAGTCTTAGGAAATGGGTTGGCTGATGTCTATCCTCCCGAACATATAGAATTAGCGGATGAAATAGCGAAGAACGGCGCCGTAGTTTCAGAGTTTCCGGCGGAAGTTGCGCCGCTAAAAGATAATTTCCCGAGGAGAAATAGAATTATAAGCGGGCTGTCGCTCGGAGTTGTCGTCGTGGAAGCGGCTAGGAATTCAGGCGCCTTGATTACTGCGGACTTCGCATTGGAGCAAGGAAGGGAGTTATACGCAGTCCCCGGACAGGCTCGCACCGTAACCGCCTTCGGCACCAACATGCTGATTCGCCAAGGCGCAAAGTTGGTCGAGTCAGCCGATGATATCATAGAAGAGCTTAAGGGTAATATAGAAGGACGGTTAGCGCTTAAAGCAAAGCCTCAAAGCGAAGAAGAAGTCGATATTTTTGAAACCGCTGCGGCACGTAATTTAAACGAATCGGAACAAAGAGTTTTTAAGGCGGTCAAAGACGAACCGACATTTATCGATGATATAGTGGATGCGTCGGATTTGTGCGCTAGCGAAATATTAAATTGCCTTACAAGGTTGGAATTGAAAGGCCTCATAGAGCAGCTTCCCGGAAAAACATATGCAAAGAAGAGTTAAAGATGAAAATAATCGTAAACGGCAAGGAAAGAGAGTCAAGGGATAATATAACGGTTGCCGAGCTGCTATCCGATTTAAACGTCGGCGTTAAAAATATCGCTATTGAACTAAATTTAAAGATTTTGAATAAATCCGAATACACAGCGGTTAAGTTAAAAGAGAACGACCGGGTGGAAATAGTTTTACCGATGGGCGGCGGGAACCGAATAATATGAAAAAATCGTTAGTCATAGTTGAATCGCCGGCAAAATCAAAGACGATAAATAAGTTTTTAGGCGAGAATTACGTCGTCTCTTCTTCGATGGGGCATGTTATAGATTTACCCACAAAGAAGATGGGCGTCGACGTAAAGGCGGAATTTAAGCCGGAGTATGTTGTAATACCCGGAAAGAAAAAAATATTGAGCGAATTGAAAAAAGAAGCCAAAGACAAGGATGAAATTTACCTCGCAACCGATCCCGACAGAGAGGGGGAGGCGATAGGCTGGCATTTAGCGAATTATATAGGCAAGGGCAAAAAGGTCTGGCGCGTCGTATTTGATGAGATAACGAAGAGGGCTGTTGAGGAAGCGTTCAAAAACCCGGGACATATAAATTTAAATTTGGTCAATGCCCAGCAAGCCCGCCGAATTTTGGATAGGATAGTCGGCTATAGTTTAAGCCCGCTTCTATGGAAGAAGATAAGCCGCGGCTTAAGCGCTGGCAGGGTGCAATCGGTTGCGGTCAGGCTAATCGTCGACAGGGAAAAAGAGATAAATGCTTTTGTCCCTCAGGAATATTGGGAGATAGAAGCGGAGCTTAAAAAGATAAAAGATACGAGGATATTTTTCGCGCAGCTGGAGAAGATAGACGAAACCAAGGCAGAGATAAAGGATAAAGAAGGAGCCGATGCCATAATAGCGGATTTAGCCGGCAAGCAATTTAAGGTTAAGGATGTAAAAAAATCGCAAAAGCGCCTTAACCCTCAAGCGCCGTTTACGACCTCTAAGTTGCAACAGGAGTCGTTTTATAAACTGCACTTCAGAGCGGGCAAGACGATGAGGATCGCCCAACAGTTATACGAAGGTTTGGAGGTCGGAGAAGAAGGCAGTGTTGGATTAATCACGTATATGCGAACCGATTCGGTGAGAGTTGCAAGTTCCGCGATCGAAGAGGTGAGGAATTTCATAAATAAGAAATTCGGGCACGAATATCTTCCGTCGACTCCGAATATTTATAAATCCAAGAAGACCGCTCAGGAAGCGCACGAGGCGATTAGGCCGACATCCGTAGCAAGAGAGCCGGATTCGATAAAGGATTATTTAACGGCTGACCAATATAAATTATATAAGTTAATCTGGTCTAAGTTTATCGCAAGCCAGATGAAGCCGGCTATCTATTCCGTCACATCCGTCGATATCGAGGCGGGTAAATATCTTTTTAAAGCGACGGGCTCAATCTTAATCTTCGCCGGGTTTAAAGCGGCATATGATGACGATGAGGAGAAGGAGAAGAAGGAACACCCGCTTCCGCCGTTAGCGATAGATGAAAAGTTGGAGTTGATAAATCTTAAGCCGAGCCAGCATTTCACCAAGCCGCCGGCAAGATACACCGATGCCACTTTGGTTAAAGCGCTTGAAGAAGACGGCATAGGCCGCCCATCCACTTACGCGCCGATAATTGAGACGGTAGTTTTGCGGCATTATGTAAAGAGGGATAAAGGCAGCCTCGTTCCCACGGAACTCGGGACAGTCGTGACAGACCTTTTAATAGAGCATTTCCCCAAAATCCTGGATATAGAATTCACGGCGAAGATGGAAGAGGAATTGGACGAGGTGGAAGAAGGCAATCTTGAATGGACACAGGCATTAAACGATTTTTACGGGCCTTTTTCCGAGTGGCTTTCGAAGGCGCACATAGAGATGAAGGAAGTTAAAAAGGAAGTTGTAGAGACCGGTGAGCGCTGCGAGAAGTGCGGCAGGAAGATGGTTATGAAATGGGGCAGACGCGGAAAGTTCATAAGCTGTTCAGGATTTCCGGAATGCAAGAACGCAAAGCCGATTTCTACCGGCGTAAAATGCCCGGAGCCGGGATGCGACGGGGAACTGGTCGAGCGCCGTTCGCGCCGCGGGCTATTTTATGGTTGTTCTAGATATCCGAATTGTAAACATATAGAAAATAAATTGCCTTCTAAAGAAGACGAGGGAGACATTACGAGTTGATAGACAGATATATAGAGAAATTTATGAGGTTCCTGGAAATCGAGAAGAATGCCTCGAAGCATACGGTCTTGAATTATAAGATAGATTTAAGGTCCCTCAAAGATTTTTTAAAAGACGAACCGATAGAAAAGATAGACTATATTACTTTACGAAGATATCTTGTGCATCTAAAGGAAAAAAAATTATCAAAGACTACCGTTGCCCGGAAGATCGCCGCGATAAGGTCGTTCTTTAGATTTTTATGCAGGGACGGCTACGTGAAGACGAATCCGGCATCTTCGTTATCCACTCCGAAGCGGGATAAGCATCTGCCGAAGTTTTTATGTGAGGCTGATGTTGCAAAATTGATCGAATCTCCGGAAGGCGCTCGCGTCTCTGATTTCAGGGATAGGGCGATACTGGAGACTTTATATTCTACGGGCATCAGGGTGAGCGAACTCGTCGGGTTAGACGTGGAAAGGATTGACCAGATAGGCGGCGTGATAAAGGTTTACGGAAAAGGCAAAAAGGAAAGGATAGTCCCGATCGGAGAGAAGGCGCTTCGAGCGATAAGGGAATACTTAAACAAACGACGATATGAAGAGGCGAAAGCAACGAAGGCTTTGTTCCTTAATAAAAGCGGCGGGAGGATAACGGATAGGTCGATACGCAGGTTGATCGAAAAACATATTAGGAAAACCAGCATTAAGGAGAAGATATCGCCGCATACGTTGCGCCACTCATTCGCAACGCATCTTTTGGACCGTGGCGCGGATTTAAGGTCGGTGCAGGAATTATTGGGCCACGCTAACCTATCCACGACGCAGATATATACTCACGTAACGACAGAAAGATTGAAGTCCGCGTACGAAAAGGCTCATCCGAGGGCATAAAAATGAAACCACGAATTTCACGAATTAATCAAATTAAAAATAAATTCGTGTAAATTTGAGTAATTCGTGGTTAAAAAATCTTGTGTTAATCGGTAGTTTCAAAAAAAGATATGTTTATGTTATACGATTTATCTTTCATTATTTTTTTAATACTTTATCTTC
>CAZXJX010000014.1:0-11799 GCA_964641235.1 uncultured Planctomycetia bacterium | reverse complement strand
TGTCACAAGATGACCCCACGGGTGGTCATTCCGAGCGAAGCGAAGGAATCTCATAAAGATTGCTTCACCCCTTTCGGGGTTCGCAATGACGGCGTTAAGATTGCTTCGGCTTCGCCTCGCGATGACGTTTCTCGTGTTAATCTTGTGCTAATCTGTGGTTTCTAAAAAAATATGTTTTTATTATACGATTTGTCCTTCATTATTTTTTTAATACTTTATCTTCCGTATTTTTTAATCAGCGGAAAATGGCGGAATTTTAGCCTTCAGAGATTAGGCGTATATCCTAAGAATATCCTCTCGAAATTTAAAGGGACGCAGACGATTTGGATCCATGCAGTTTCGGTGGGCGAAGTTATGGCGGTTTCGCCTCTGTTTAGCGAGATTAGGAAAAGTTATCCGTCCGAGACCATCGTTGTTTCCACCGTAACTTCAACCGGAAATCGCATAGCGAGGGATAAGTTCGGAAACGACTCGATAATTATTTATCTTCCTCTGGATTTGAGTTTTCTAGTAAAGAGGGTTATAGGATTGATAAAGCCGAAAGCTATTTTAATTGCAGAGACAGAAATTTGGCCTAATTTTATAAATTATTTAAAGCGATACGGAGCTAAAATAATGCTCGTTAACGGCAGGATATCAAAAAATTCCTTTAAGAGGTATAGATTAATAACTCCCATTATGCATCGGGTATTAGGTAAGTTTGATCTATTATTAATGCAATCGAAAGCGGATGCGGAAAAGATAATCTCGCTTGGCGCGCCCCAAGATAAAGTCAAAATAACGGGAAATTTAAAATATGATACCGCTTTTTTGAAAGGCCAAGGGCTAAAGACAAATCCTATAGAACTAAAAAAGAGATTTAATTTAGGCGAGGAAGACGAGCTATTTATAGCCGGCTCGACCCATAACGACGAGGAGGAGATTATCCTTAGATGTTATAAGGGCCTTATGAACGAAAACCCCCGGCTTCGGCTGCTCATCGCGCCGAGGCATATTGAGAGGTCAGATGAAATAGCCAAGTTGGCTAACTCTCAGGGAGTTAAGCCATTTCTAATCTCGCAGATGAAAGATTTAGGCAGGCCCATTAGCAAAGATGAAATTTTAATCCTGGATGTTATGGGAATCTTATTCGATATATATTCGATAGGCGAGATAATATTCGTCGGAGGAAGCTTAGCAAAAAAGGGAGGACAGAATCCCCTCGAAGCAGCATATCATTCGAAGGCGATAATTTTCGGTCCTCACGTTTATAATTTTCAGGATATCGCCGAAGGCCTTTTGACTAACAAAGCGGCAGTTCTCGTAAGGAATGAAATCGAATTAAGAAATGCAGTCAAGATGTTATTAGATAATCCTGATGAGCGCAAAGCGATGGGTGAAAGGGCGAAGGCAAATATACACTACAAGGTAGGTGCGGCAAAAAGGAATTTGGAATTTATAGAAGCGCTCGGTATTTTAAGAAGATGAGCGAGAGGACAAGAAGATATTTTTATTCGTTGATGAGCGATAAGGCAGGGGGTGTTATCGCTCATATAGTAAAATTGTTTTTATTCTTGCTTTCAGCGATATATTTTTGCGTTATAAAAATTCTCTTGTTCTTTTATAAGATTAAGGTCTTAAGGTCATATCGGCCGCGTTGTAAAGTTATAAGCGTGGGGAATATAACATTAGGCGGGACGGGAAAGACACCATTAGTTTTGGCAATCGCACGGCGGCTTAAGGGTTCGGGTAAAAGGCTTGTGATTTTAATCCGGGGTTATAAAGGCAACGCGCAACTTAAAACCTCCGACGAAGTAGAATTATTAAAGAGGCATCTTCCCGATATTCCGATTTTAGTCGGGCGGGATAGGATTAAGACGGCTAAAGAAGCCGTAGATTCCTATGGGGCTGATATAATTTTACTCGACGACGGTTTTCAGCACTGGAGGCTAAGCAGAGGTATAGATATTGTGACGCTGGATGTCAGGAATCCCTTCGGAAACGGAAAGCTCATCCCTCGCGGGATATTACGCGAACCGATATCCTCTCTTAAGCGGGCGGATATCTTCGTGCTTACGAAAGTAGGTTGCGACGGAGACAGCATCGCGAAGGCGCAAGGGCTGAAAAATAGGATTAGCACGATAAATAAAAATGCTATGGTCTTCGCTTCATCTTACGTTCCGACTACGTTATGCGATATTCTTGAGGAAAAGCCGATTCCGATATCCGAGATGAACGGCAAAGAGGTTGCTCTGCTTTGCGGAATCGCTGACCCGGAGTCTTTCGAGGAAGGTGTTAAATCACAAGGGGCGAAGGTCGTTTTAAGACGCTATTTTTTAGACCATCATAAATACAATGCGGCAGAGATAGGCGAGGTCATTAGTGAATGCGGGAAGAAAGGCGTAGATACGATAGTTACTACTGAGAAGGACGTGCCACGATTAATTGATAAAATCCGAAATATGGGAATTAAATTTTTAGCGCTTGGCGTTGAGTTAAAGATAGATAACGAGGAAAAGTATTTTGGCAGATTATATTCTATATTCAATCGTTAAATGTTTAGCGGTACTCTTGCGACTCTTGCCGCTTAATTTTTCTCTATGGGTAGGCAGGCGTTTCGGCGACATCCTGTATTATTTGATAGGCAAGCGAAAATCAGTCGCGTATGCGAATTTGAAAGCCGCTTTTAAAGGACGATACGCTTCAGGGCAGTTGAACGGAATAATAAAAAGCGAATATCAAAGCCTTTCGCAGTCGTTTGTCGAGGTTTTAAAATTTCCCCTTCTCGGAGACGGCTATATCAATAAATATATAAAAATCGAAGGCGAGGATAAAATCAAATCAGCGCTTAAAAAGGGCCGCGGCGTAATTCTTTTGACGGCGCATTTTGGAAACTGGGAGCTTTCATCATTGGTCGGCGCAATAAAAGATTATAAGATGAATGTCTTAGCGCGTTGGCAGAAGTTCGATAAATTAAACGGATATTTAAATACTATGCGCAGTTCAAAGGGAGCCAATGTTATTTTCAAAGAGGACGCGAGGGATGAGATTATGCGCGCTTTGAATAATAACGAGGTAGTGGGAATATTGTCCGACCAGGACGGCGGGAAACGAGGCGAGTTCGTCGAATTCTTTGGTCGTCTGGCATCCACTCCTAAGGGCGTGGCGCATTTTTCTTTGAGGACGGGCGCGCCCATTTTTCCTGTTTTTATTATTCGCCAGAAAGGCCCGTACCATAGAATAATCATCGAAGATGATATTTCGGTTTCGACATCGGAGGATGCCGGTAAAGATATTCATAAGATTCTTCAAAGGTTCGCCGATGTGTTGCAAAGGTACGTCGAGGAACATCCGGGCCAATGGCTGTGGCTCCATAAGCGCTGGAAATCAACCCCGACAAAATTTGCGCTGGTCTTAAGCGATGGCAAGGCAGGTCACCTAAGACAATCCTTAAGCGTAGCAAATATCATTAAAGAAAAGCGCATCGAATCAGGTCATAAGGAAATAGATACAAAGATAGAAACTCTTGAGGTCAGGTTTAAAAACGGGTTTGCGCGGACGATATTCGAGACGTTTTCTATTTTAGGGTTTAATTTCCATCGCCTTTCGTTTTGCTTTTCAGCGAAGACTTTTGATAGGATTAAATCAACTTATGCGGATTACATAATCTCCTGCGGTTCATCATTAGCCGGCCTTAATCTCTCTTTAAAAAGAGAGTTCAATGCGAAATCAGTGGTTATTATGCGTCCGAATATTTATAATATAGATAATTATGACCTCGCCATAATTCCTGCCCACGACAGGCCTAAGCCAAAGCCCAATATCGTAGTCACAAGAGGTGCGATTTCCGATTTAAATAAGGAGTCGCTTGAAAAATACGCCGGCGAACTTAAAAAACGCGTTAATGTAATAAAAGATAACGTAATAGGAATTTTAATAGGCGGGGACTCAAAGGCATATACGCTGAGCCCTGAGCTTATAAATGAGGTACTTGATGGCGTATTGCTCGCGGCAGATGATTTGGATGCGGATATCCTTGTGACGACTTCGAGGAGGACTTCAAGCGCTGCCGAAAAAGCAATTAAAGAACGGCTTAACGCAGAAGAGAGAGTAAAACTCCTGTTAATTGCGAATGAGAATAATTTTGACGGCGCAATCGAAGGAATATTAGGCCTTTCGAATATATTAATTGCCTCAGGCGAATCAGTGGCGATGGTTTCCGAGGCGGTAAATTCCGGAAAACGGCCATTGGTTTTTATGCCGCAGGGAAAAGGTCTTTTGTTTAAGACAAAGCAGGAATCAGCCATTAAAAACTTGGAAGCGGAACAGTGCATAGCGATTTCTACTCCCGACCGTCTCAGGGTCGATATTCGTAATTTAGTCAAAGGGAGCCTGAAGGCGGATGTTGCTTCGGACGCGGATTCGATTCTGGCTGCCCTTAAAAAAATCGTATAAGGATTTATCGAAAATGAGAAGAAAAATAATGCTTTCGATTATTAGCGGACTGATAGGTTCGCTAATAGGTACGGCGACTTATTTAACTACGGTATATCTGCCCGGAATGTGGAAAAATAAAGAGAGAAGCACTATTTTTGCATATATTTTTCTCGGATTCGTCGCGGGGTGCATTTTGAGTTATCTTTGGCAAAGCGACAGAGAGGATAAGAAATGAACCCCGCTAGAAACTGTTTGTCTGACGGGGTATAAAGGAGGTTTCTTACGGGGTGAACGTCGTTCAAATCCTGCCGGAGTTGAATACCGGAGGCGTTGAGACAGGGGTATTTGACCTTGCGATTAGACTCGTGAAGTCAGGGCACCGCTCCATTATCATTTCCAACGGCGGCGAACTTGTAAAGCAATTGGAACTGCAGGGCGTGAAACATTTTTCGCTCCCGGTTCATAAAAAATCTCCTTTGACTATTTTTAAAATGATAGGCGCCGTAGAGAAGATATTGGAGGATGAAAAGGCCGATATAGTCCATGCCAGAAGCAGGGTCCCTGCTATAATAGGATATTACGCGGCAAAAAGACAAGGCGTTCCCTTTATCACCACTTGCCACGGATATTATTCCAAACATCCGATTAGCGGCGTAATGGGTTGGGGCAAGTACGTAATCGCGATAAGCCAAATCATAGCAAAACATATGATGGAAGATTTTAAGGTCCCCTATCGAAGGATAAAATTGGTATATAGAGGCGTCGATTTAGAGAGGTTCAAATATAGAGAGCCCGACGAATCGGGAAAAAGAGAATTTGTAATAGGCATGATAGGAAGGCTTTCGCCGATTAAAGGACATCCGTTTTTTCTCCGTGCCGTTTCGAAAGTCATAAAAGGTATTCCAAGGCTTAAAGTTTTAATAGTGGGAGACGCGACGCCCGATAGAGCGAAATATAGGCAGGAGTTAGAGGATTTAAACAGAAGGTTGGGCCTGGTTAAATATGTGGAATTTTTGGGCACGAGGAACGATATTCCCGAGTTATTATCAAAGATGGACCTCTTGGTTTTGTCGACGGTAACGCAGGAAGCGTTCGGCAGGGTCATAATAGAGGCTTTCGCTTCCGGCGTGCCTGTTTTAGCGACGAGCGTGGGCGGAGTAACGGAGATCGTTAGAAACGGAGAAAACGGCCTTTTGGTGCCTCCCGAAGATCCCCAATCAATGGCGGATGCTATCGTTAAGATTTTGAAAGACCGTCGGCTTTCAAAGGATTTGGCAAAATCAGCCAGGCACGATGTCGAGGAGAAATTCACCTTAGATAGAATGGTAGAGGATACCGTCGCTGTTTATGAAGAGGCGGTTCAAGTCAAAAAGATTTTGATTATAAAAATAGGCGCGGTCGGGGATTGCGTTTTAGCAACCCCTTCTCTGCGCGCTATTCGCCAAAAGAATCCTAAGGCATTCATCGCCCTTTTAATCGGGCGGGAAGGCAGCCAGGCGTTAAAGGGTTGCCCATATATCAACGAGATGATAGTTTACGACAGAAAAAGCAAAGATAAGGGCTGGAGAAGATTTTTTAAATTGGCAAACGAAGTCAAGGGGTACGGATTTGAGGAAGTGATAGATTTGCAGAATAATTTAAGAAGCCATCTCCTTGCCTATCTTAGTTCTGCGCCCAAGAGGTTCGGATATAAAAAGGGCAGGTTATGGTTCTTGTTAAATAAAAGGATTGGCGACGTAAAATTTCCTATTCCTCCCGTTGAACATCAATTTAGGGTATTGGGGATGTTAGGAATAGAAAAGGCCGCTTCCGATTTGGAGCTTTGGCCGACTTCTGACGACGAAAATTATATTAAAGAATTGCTAGAAGGCGAATGGGTCGGGGAAGGCCAGATCTTAGTCGGGATTAATCCGTCCGCTAGTTTGCGTTGGGTTACGAAGAGATGGCCGTTGGAAAATTTCGCCCAAATTTGCGACGCGCTCACACAAGAAAAGATTCGAACGATATTAATCGGCAGCAAAAACGATGCTGAGCTTGGTGCGGAATTGTCTTCGCTTACAAAATCAAAGCCGGTCAATTTGATAGGCAAGACTTCTTTGTCCGAGTCAGCCGCGTTGATGAAAAGGCTGGCGTGTTTAATCACCAGCGATAGCGCCCCTATGCATATAGCGGCTGCGATGAATGCGCCTTTCATTGCTCTTTTTGGGCCGACCGAGCCGTTGCGCCATTTGCCGCCGGCTGAAGATTGCATCGTAATTACGAAAAATTTAAAATGTGCGCCGTGTTATAAACCTGCTTGCTCGGATATCAGGTGTATGCGCGAAATAACTGTGGAGGAAGTATTAAAGGCCGTTAAGGATATGATAAAGAATAGATGAGAATTTTGCTTTTGACCAATCATCTTAACATAGGCGGGATAGCCGTATATACCGTAACGCTTGCAAATTATCTTTGTAAGAAAGGGCATTCTGTCTTTGTCGCGTCGAGCGGCGGAGATCTCGAGGCAGGACTCTTAGCCGATGTCAAACGTCTAAGAGTGCCGCTTGATACGAGTTCCGAGGTGAATCCAAAAATTTGGTCGGCGGTTTTTAAGACCCGACGATTTATTAGAAATGAAAACATTCAAATCATACATGCCCAGACCCGGGTGGCTCAAGTTACGGCACATCTGGTCTCAAAATTAACAGGTGTACCGTACATGGTTACTTGGCACGGTTTTTATCGGCCGCACGGTTTTAGGAGAATTTTTCCGTGCTGGGGCGAAAGGACCATAGCGATAAGCAAAACCGTATTTCGTCATTTAGTTGATGTTTTTCGAAGGGAAGAAAGCAAAGTTAGGCTTATATTCAACGGCGTTGATACGTCCAAATTCACTAATGATTATCCTGCCGGCGAAAGGCCGGAGATGAAAAGAAGATTTGGATTAAAAGACGGGCCCGTAGTCGGCATAATATCAAGGCTTTCTCCGGAGAAGGGCCATATATATTTAATCGAAGCCTTCAAAGAATTACTCGTTGAAGTTCCCAAGGCGCAACTTGTTATCGTTGGAAAAGGGAGGTTGGAGGTTGAGCTAAAAAGTCAAGTCCGCGAATTTGGGATAGACAACAACGTCCATTTTTTTGGCGAAACCCTGGACACAAAAACATTCCTTGCTATAATGGATGTATTTACAAGGCCAAGCCTTAAAGAGGGATTTGGCTTAGGGGTGGTCGAGGCGATGCTTATGGGTTTGCCGATTGTATCCACAGATGTAGGGGGGTTTAAAAGCATCTTGAATCATGGTAACGTCGGCATTGTGGTGCCGCCGAAAGATATAGCCGCATTAAAAGATGCACTTGTGCGTATCTTGACTGATCCAGAGTTGGCTAAAAAATTAGGCGAAGCGGGAAGAAAATATGCGCTTCTTAATTTCTCAGCGGATAGGATGACCGCACAAGTCGAAGAGGTTTATAAAGAGGTAATCGATGAAGCGAGCTAATTTAAAGTTCAAGGCAGTATTTTTTGCAGCGATTGTAGCTATAGTCGTAGGAGGATGGCATTTTCTTGAAACAAAATATTATCCACCCATATTAATGTACCATTCAATCGATGAACAGTGGACAAAGACCAAACTAAGCGTCTCGCCAGAGCAATTTAGAGAGCAAATGAAATTCTTGAGGGAGAAGCATTATAATGTAATTTCGTTGGAGGCGCTGGCGGATTTAATTAATAGCGGAAAGCGCATACCGCATAATACCGTTGTCATTACATTTGACGATGGCAATGAAAATAATTATACGAATGCTTTCCCCGTTTTAAAGGAATATAAAACCACGGCGACGATTTTTTTAGTTTCGGACTGGATCGGGAAGGAAAATTTTTTAAATGTTGCTCAAATCAAAGAGATGTCCAAAAATGGAATTAAATTTGGCAGCCATTCGAAAACGCATCCTAGCTTAAGCGAGCTTTCAAATGAAAGATTAAAGGAGGAAATCTTGCTGTCCAAGAGGGCTATCGAATCTTCTATCGGTCAACCCGTGACCACATTTTGTTTTCCGTTCGGCGGCAAAAATCCTAACGCGAAAAGCCTGCTCGTCGAAACGGGATACAAAACCGCATGCGTTACTTTTCCGCGAGATGACTCAATAAAATTAGATGTTTATGAATTAAAACGCATAAAGGTTTCGCCCGGCTCCCACAATCTTTTGGTGTTTAGGGTTAAAACGTCGGGTTATTATACCTGGTTAAAGGCGCACAGATGGAAGAAGAAAAAGTAGCCCCCGCGAGAAATTCCATTTCTAACGGAGCAAATAATATCCTTATAGTGAATGTGAATTGGGTCGGGGATGTTTTATTTTCGACGCCGGCAATTCGCGCCGTTAGGCAATATTACCCCACCGCCCATATCGCATGTATGGTCGTTCCTCGCTGCAAAGAGATATTGGAGCTAAATCCTCATTTGAATGAATTAATCCTCTACGATGAGGATGAGCTTCACAAAAGTTTATTGGGAAAATTGAAATTAATCTCCACTTTGAAAAAACGACATTTTAATACGGTCTTCTTATTTCACAGGTCGTTGACCCGGACATTGATGGTTGCCCTTTCCGGGATTCGCGAGAGGGTGGGCATTTATACGCCGAAGAGGAGATTTTTGCTCACTAAAAAGGTTGAGCCTTCGAAATCGGATGTGCATAAGGTAGAGCAATTCTTAAATATCGTCAGGGCAAAAGGGATTGACTCCTCAAACAGAAATTTGGAATTACTTATAGGAAAAGATGATGGGGCATATGCAGAGGAATTCTTAAAATCTGAAGGAATTAAAAAGGACGACTTTCTGATAGTTTTAAATCCGGGAGGCAATTGGGATTTAAAACGTTGGCCGGCTTACAATTTCGCCGAACTGGGCGATAAGTTAGCCGATATTCATAAGGCGAAGATTTTAATAACCGGCGCAGATAAAGATATCGAATTAGGCCAGGTCGTTTCAAACGATATGAGGAATAAACCGATAATCGCCTGCGGCAAAACTACGTTAAGGCAGCTTGCCGCTCTTTTAAAACGCGTTAATTTAGTAATATCGAACGATTCGGGGCCCATGCACATCGCAGTGAGCCAGGGCACAAGGACCATTGCACTTTTTGGGCCGACGGATCCGAAGATCACCGGTCCGTATGGCGCGGGGAAATACGTCGTTATTCACAAGTCTTTAGAGAAATTAGGCTGTAAAATCCCCTGTTATAATTTAAACTGCGAAGACAATGCTTGCATGAAGGCGATTACCGTTGAGGATGTAATTAAAGAAGCAAACGTTTTATTGAGATGAAAGACATAAAGCGCATATTGGTTATTACATTGAGCAACATAGGCGATGTGGTGCTCACTTTGCCCGTAATCGGGGCGTTGAAGCAGAATTTTAAATCCGCCGCCATAGATGTCGTAGTGGGACCGCGCGCCAAAGAGGCCTTCGAAGTCGACCCTCGGATTGAGAAGATGTACGTTTATGATAAGTCGGTTTCGTTGGTGCAGAAATTGCAGTTTATACAAAGTTTAAGGCGAAACAGGTATGACCTCACTGTAGATTTAAGGAACGGTTTATTCAGTTTTCTCATCGGCTCAAAATTTTGGGCTAAACCGATTTTAAGATATCCGAAAGATAAAATCCACAAAGCGGATTTACATCTTCATAAAATAAAAACTCTTGGGTTTAACGTCGACTCTAATCCGTATCCGATTTGGATAAGCCAGTTTGACGCCGATAATATGGCGAAGCTTTTGAGTGAAAAAGGAATTTCGGGTTCCGATGAAGTAGTTTGCGTAAGTCCCGGAGCCAAAAGCCACATTAAAAGGTGGAAAGAAGACGGCTTCGCCAAAGTTTGCGATAGATTGATAGATGAATTTAAAGTTAAGGTAATTTTAGTCGGCGACTACGACGATTACAAAATCTGCGATAGGATTATCAATAGCATGAAAAATTATGCCGTTTCTATTTGCGGCCAGACAAATTTACGGGAGCTGGCATGGTGTCTAAAGCGTTCGCGGCTTCTTATAACCAACGATAGCGCACCGCTTCATATCGCGGGCTCGGTCGGCACGCCGTCAGTCGCGATATTCGGGCCTACCGATTATAAAAAATACGGGCCGAGAGGCGGCTGTGGGTTCGCGATTTATAAAAAACTTCTTTGTTCACCCTGCGAGGTTGCATTATGTAAATATAATCTCGAATGTATGAAGGCGGTAGAGCCCGAGGAGGTTTTTAATGCCGTAAAGATAATATTAAAAGGAGAAGATAAAGATGAATGAAGGCAATAGGGATCGAAGGATATTAATAATTCGCACCGACAGAATCGGCGACGTGCTTTTGTCGACTCCCGCTATAAAGGCCGTAAGAGATGCGTATCCCAATGCCCATGTTGCTATTATGGTAAGGCCGTATGCCGAGGATATAGTGGAGGGCAATCCCTATTTAGACGAGGTCATATTATACGACAAGGACGGCGAACATAAAAATTGGCTGGGTATGCTAAGGTTCGTCGGAGAGTTAAGAAGAAAGAAATTCGATACGGCATTAATTTTGCATCCGACCAATAGGTCAAACTTAATTCCGTTTTTAGCGGGCATACCCGAACGCGTCGGCTATGATAAGAAATTTGGCACTCTTTTAACCAAGAGACTAAAGGACTTAAAGCACCTCGGCGAAAAGCACGAGACAGATTATAACTTAGAGGTGTTGCGCGCCGTCGGCATCGAGGCAAAAGATAAAGTCTTATACATGCCGATTAAGAAAGAGGATGAAAAAGTAATCGATAGGTTTTTTATGTTGAATAACTTAAATGAAGGCAACGGCGTCATCGCCTTTCATCCGGGTGCCAGTTGCCCTTCAAAGCGATGGTCCGCTTATAGATTCGGCCGAGTGGCGGATGAGTTAATAGACAAATATAAATTCAAGGTTGTAATCATCGGAGGCCCGCAAGACGTCGAGACGGTAAAACAGATGCATATGGCGATGTTGAATACGCCTATAATTTTATCCGAGGAACATTCGCTCGGCGAAGTCGCGGCGTTATTGAAAAGATGCAAGATATTTATATCAAACGATAGCGGCCCGGTGCATATCGCTGTCGCGGTCGGAACACCGGTCATTAGCATATTCGGAAGGTCAGACCCAGGGCTTTCGCCAAAGAGGTGGGCGCCTATTGGCGAAAAGGATATCGTAATACATAAAGACGTCGGATGCCGCGAATGCTTCGCCCACAAGTGCGAAATAAATTTTAAATGCCTTGAGGCGATAACGGTTGGCGACGTGCTAAATGCAGCTGAAACATTGTTTAAGAAAATTTAAATTTATCATCTTTGAAATTTAAGTCTCGCTTGGCCTTTTTTATTACTCGCTTAAGGTATAAA
>CAZXJX010000013.1:0-17572 GCA_964641235.1 uncultured Planctomycetia bacterium | reverse complement strand
CAAAGGTAAACCTTACAGTTGCAAATACTCCAAATACATTAACTCAAGTTAAAGCTTCATCCCAAACCGTTCCTTCTGTAACCACCACATTTAATATAATAACTTCAGCACCTTTGGCTGTTACAGTGGATGATATAATAAATAAGGTTAACTACAACGACTCTAAGATACAGGACATAAAGGCCGATATATATGTTACCTCAAACGCAGAATTCTTACCGCCTACCATGCAGCTTAAGATATGGCAGAAGGCTGATAAACAGAAGGTAGAGGAAGTTAGCCCCACTCCGCAGGTTAAGATAAGGCCACCGCTTGAAACCTCCACAGAAAATGTAACAATGCAAAGAGAAATAATATCCTGCGATCCTTCTACAAATGTGTATACAGTCAAAACCAAACGAACAGGTCAAACAGAAGAATACCCGTATCAATTGGATTATGTAGACTACACTAAAGGAGTAACCCTAAAGACAAACTATTACTCTAAAGAGGCAGATGATACTATAACCCTTTATACAATCGAAGATTCAAATTTTATCCAGATAAACGATACATGGGTATTCCAGAGAGAAACAAAGACTCTTTATAAGAATTTATCTGAGATAGAGTACTCAACCACTAACGTTTATTCTAATATTCAGATTAATACTGGGATACCGGATGGGGAATTTCAGTAAAGATTAAGGGAGGACAACAAATGAAAAGAATAATTGAAAAAGTAAAATATACAGAGAAATTTTGGATTATTGCTGTAATTCTAGTTTTATCGTGGTTATTTTTAAAATATTTTTATTTTGATATGGATACAGTAGGAGCCTTTTTCTTATTAAGAAGTGGATATTTCGCTCCTCTAATTATACCGGCGATATTTTTCTATCTATTCGTAAAAACAAAGACTATTGACAATTTTGAAAAGACATTAAATTCGATAGTTATTTGGAGCCTCTGGGGATTTTTTTATTTTATGTTTCTTAATTTTGGTTGGTTTCAGAAAGGAACTGGCTATGGTCCTTCAGGTTTGCAGAAGGTTTATTCTATTTTGCTTTTCATATTAGTTTATCTTGTAGCTTTTCCTTTCGTTTCAAGGAGTTATGTAGGTTTTTGCCGCCATATTTTAGAAAAAGAATATTCTCAGGCAGTTAAACTTAAGAGAAAAATGTTATGGAACAGATGGAGTTTCGGATTTATTTCTATGTTATTGCTCGGTTTGTTATATGCAATTATAAGAGAACACATAATATTTCCAGAAATCTTTCAAGAGTTAAACAGGGATCGGGATCTTTCACTTAAAAATCCTTTTTTCCTAATGACCCTACGTGCTTTTATTGACGATTTAGTAGGATTAAAACCAACGGATATGGCAGGCCTTTCTTTACAATGGTTAATTCTTACCCTTCCTGCAACTTTAAAGATCGACACCATCTTATCTAAGGAAAATTGATATGAGATATAAGAGAATAAAAAAGTATGTTTTATTATTGATAACAATATGGCTTACCCTGCTAAGTAATTTTAGTGCAGTAGAGGCAGCCAAAATTTATCATCCATATCCCATTATATTTGTTCATGGGATTGACCTAGGAGACTGGGGGACATTTGGATTTACAAGACATAGATTTAATGACTATTTCTATAATGTCCTTGCAGTTAAACCAGAGGAAAAATATAAATATTTTCATACGAGCGAAGAAGGATATTTTCCGAAATGCGACTATGGTTCCCAAAACAATGGCGATATTCCAACTATCGCAAGGACAACACTACAACAGGCCATAATAAGTGCCCTTTCATCTTATCCACCCGAAGTTCCTGAAGACGACCGTAAGGTAATTATTGTTGCTCATAGTATGGGCGGATTGGTTGTGCGCTCGTTTCTCCAACAATTTCCCTCATATAAAGAGCTTGGAATAATAGATAAAGTTATCTTTCTTGGTACTCCTCACCTTGGTACTCCTTCAGCCAGTGCAGGCTGGAGCTTAAATAAAGTCTATAGAGAAGTATTAGATCCAATGGTAGAAGAATATGCCAAATTCTACTCTCAAAATGTAGGTGGTCGCAGAGTATTTGCCGATGAATCTTCAAATATGATTGTAGATGGACTTATTTATGATGAGTTATCTACTGAGATTCAAAAATATAAAAAAGTGTTAAAACGTGATTTGGATTTAACTAATCTAGGTGGTCCCGACCCTAACGGCATCGCATTAGAACAACTCCGCCTCGCTGGAAATGTAAGATACTATAAAGTATTCGAAAGTGCCTACAAAAATAAAAAACAAAACATAACCATAGACCTTTCCATTGATGGCACAAATACTTTTTTAGGTCAATCAAGTCTGTATCTATCTAATCCTAGTAATTATTTTACTGTAGTTGGTGATTATCAAGGAGGAGACATTAATATCCCTGCGCGGTGGATTAATAGGTTGCGCTTAAGATACGAACCAGATTTTACTTATTTCCCAGCTTTTAATGGTGTGGTTCAATCTGTATCAAATGCCATAGCAGATGGTGACGGCGTCGTAACAACTCAAAGTCAGTTGGGAATAGATGGAGAATATACAACAATTTCTGTTTACCACACCGATGAACCAAATGCCTGGGACACCATCCTCCAAGCCATCGATGATGCGCCGGTGATTGAGTCGGTTAGGTTCGTTCTAACTGGCAAGAGGGTACCATTGGAACACGATGGAGTTGTATTTAATGAATATGCTCCGTGGTATGCAATCTTTAAGGTCAAGGACTATCTTTTGGCCGATATTGAAATATCCGATTTTAGGTTAGGTCAGTTCCTATCAGTAGTGGACTTAACCGAATTCCATGACTTAACGACGGATACATATAAACCCTATGTAAAATTTGGAAAAGAATTTCTTAAGGAAAGAGAAGACAAAAATGCCCCCGTCATCGATAAGGATGGAAATGTCACATATCTTCATTTGATGCCAGGGGAATTTTATGTAAAGATAAATTTTCTCAAGACAGGATTCATAAAAATAAAAAATCCCGCTCAGAAAGAAGCAGGATGTGAAATTTCATATTTATTTTCGCCGCTAGCAGCAATTGTGGGAGGTGAAGGTCAAGAGTATAAAGTCGTAATAGATAATGATAACAGGATAACATATGCTACAGTAAGAGCGCAAGCTTATAATAATTTTCTTGCCAATAAAGGCATTAGTTTCACTTACAATGATTATTTAGGAACGGAGGTAGGCGCAGGGGGCGGGCATCTCGTCGATAGTTTTACTGATGAGCACGGAATTAAGCATCGTAGAGACATTTTTTATGCGGGTATTTCTAGGGGCGACCTCCGTATTAAATTTGATCCGCCGAATATAGGAAGCAATAAAAGAGTAAAGTCAGCCGTACTTTATGGCAGGGTTCTGAAGCCAATTCCAGCGCCCTCATATTATGATTTGGGGCCGGACTTTAATATTTTGGTTTACCATGACCCTTCCAATGCTTGGCCGCCGACATCGGAATATGATTTCACCGGAGGTAATTTTCTGTTTAGCCTTAACGCCGCGGATTATAAAAACAATGATATTTTTGCGGTCGAAATAAATCCAGCGGAAATAAATCTATACGAAGCTAACGTTTGGTTGAGTAGGCCTGATTTTATGGAGGGCAATTACATTCCTATTGAGGAAAATAAAACAGTTCTCAGAGAGATGCTTCTCGGCAATATAGAATTAATAGTCGTTGTAGAAGATAAGCCTTCGGATAACGCCTCTCCTTAAAGAGGTTTATCGAATTTGGAGCTGACCTTGACCCAGAAAAACATCCCTATTTTGTTAATGTTGGTATACTTTCGCTAAGGGACACTTTTGATTTAATGGGGTTGTTATCTAAGATATTTTTACATCCTTGACAGAATAAGATTAGTCTGCTATATTTTTACCCAAACATTAAAAAGGACTTTTTTTGTGCACATATTTGCCCACGAGGGTTAAATGAAACCTGCTGACCGGTTAAAAAATAAAAAGGGGCAGAAAATGAAAAAAATCCTCTTTTATTCATTGCTGGTTTTTTTATTGTTAGGAAAAGACAGCGAAGCTGCCCTATCGAAAGCTTCTCCGGCCGGCGAGGAGGTATTGCGGCTTAATTGCGGCGCTAATACATTTGATTATACCGATCCGTCCGGGAATTGGTGGATGAAAGACGAGTCTTTTTTGAGCCTTTATCGTTGGGGTTATACAAAAGGCTCAGCTACATCTACCGGATATTCAATCGCAGGCACCGACCTAGATCCGGTTTTTCAGACATATCGTTACGGCGAGACAGACATGTCTTACAAAATCGAAGTGCCTAACGGAATCTATCAAGTAAAATTGATGTTTGCCGAGACCTATTGGAGACAAGCGGGCAAGCGAGTTTTTGATGTGGCGCTTGAGGGAATCAAAGTGTTAACTGAATATGATATCTATGCCAGGAAGGGTTTTGCAACAGCCGATGAATATACTTTCTGGCCCACAGTTAATGACGGGAGTTTGGACATAACTTTTCCAACGATATCTAAAGATAAAGCTTTGATTTGCGGAGTAGAAGTCAAAGTAGTCGATGTATCAGATGATGCCTTTCTCGATTTTATTCAAAAGAAGATGTTCTGGTATTTCTGGAATGAAGCCGATTTTACAACGGGCCTTGTAAAAGATGAAGAGAATAACTGGGCAGCAGGCAATATGAAAGTTTCAAGTATCGCAGTCGACGGATTTGCAATGTCGATTTATACAATAGGCGCAAGCCGGGGTTGGATAACGGGGAACGACGCATATCAAAGAGTAATGAAGATGCTGAACACATTCGATGCCTTTCTTCCGAATGTCCATGGGCTTTGGTACCATTTTATAAATGTGAGCACAGGAGCGAGAGAATGGAATAGCGAAGTCTCAACCGTTGATTCCGCTATTTTTATAATGGGAGCGCTGCAGGCGGGGGAATATTTTAGGAGCACGCATCCAGACGTCGCGGCTAAAGCAGAGGCTCTATATAGAAGGATGGAGTGGACATGGTTTATAAATATCGGCGATTACTGGCAGCAAAGATTTATCAATATGGGTTGGATGCCCGAAAATGGCGGATATTATAGTCCGGCATGGTGGGATAGTTACTGTGAATCGATATTCGTTGATCTCGTCGCTTTGGGATCGCCGACGTATTATATAAATAATAGCGCGTGGACAGATATGTATAAATGGCGGGTCGATACTTTTGGATATCGTTTTATACAACAGCCGCCGCTTTTTACCCATCAGTACCATCATCTTTATTTTAATCTTATAAATAAACATGATAGCAGCGTAGATTATTTTGGAAATTCGCTAAAGGCGACGTTGGCGAACAGGCAGACCTGCTTAAATGATTACCTCGGAAGGTATGAGACGAAAAGATGGGGGCTGACCGCTTGCTTCGGCCCCGACGGAAATTATTATGCTTATGGCGGGGAACCTGGCGGTTATCATGAGGGGACTGTGGCGCCGACAGGAGCAATTACATCTCTTATGTTCACGCCTGCAGAATCACTTGAGGCGGCGAGATATATGTATTTCCAATATAAACATCATATATGGGGAAGATACGGTTTCTGCGATTCGTTTAACGTTCAGCAAGATTTTGTCCGAGGGACCTTCAGCGGACTTAATGGCGGCGCTATGATGATCGGCATCGAAAATTACAGAACAGGCCTGGTAAGAAATACATTTATGAATAATCAGTATATGCAGAACGCCCTTTCTATAGTTGGATTCAAATCTTTTTCACAGGGGCCATTAATAACCGAATCCTCTTATGACCCAGATATGAGGGGGGTAAATGCCTTCGACGGAAATATGGCGACAAGATGGGCGTCCAATTGGTCGGACCCTCAGTGGATTGAGGTAGATTTCGGCTCAGCGAAAGACATAAGTCAAGTTACGATTGAATGGGAAGTAGCTTACGGCAAATCCTACAATATCCAGGTCTCAAACGACGACAAGAACTGGACGGATGTTTATTCTACAGCAACAGGCGACGGCGGTCAGGATGTAATAACTTTCAATCCCGTAACCGCAAGATATCTTCGAATGTACGCAACGGAACGCGGGACTCAATGGGGCTATTCTATATGGGAAATGAACGTCGTTTATACGGACACGCCTATCGGCGCTGTTGCTTCATCGGTGGAATGCTCGGATACCGCCGCAGATAAAGCCGTTGATAACAATCTATTAACGAGATGGTCGTCTCAGTTCGCGGATCCCCAATGGATATACATAGATTTTAAGACAGCCAAGACCTTCTCTACCGTTACATTAAATTGGGAAACTGCCTACGCAAAAGCATATAAGATCCAGGTCTCAAGCGACGCCGCCAATTGGAGAGATGTCTATTCTACGATGACAGGCGACGGCGGTATAGACACAATCAATATAGGCACCCAGACCGCAAGATATATAAGGATGTACGGTACCCAGAGAGGAACCCAGTGGGGTTATTCCTTATGGGAGTTTGGGGTCAACTAATAACGATACAGAGCAGTATCGAAACCTAAATAATAGATAGGGACAAAGGCGTCTTCTATTTTTATGCCTGTAGAAGGCGCTTTTTGTTTTTGTATCCGTAGAACTAATCAACTACCTATTCCACCTCGCAGGTGGAATAGGTGGATAAAAAAAGGAGGATTGAACGATGACGTTCAGCAAGCCAAATAGAAGCGCAGCGACCGGGACGAAGAATAGGTACGGCGAGGAGGTATCGCCATTTTCCGGGATGTGCGTTGTATGTATTGACGGCTGTCCGGGGTTGTGCGAAATCGGAAAGTCAGCAGTAAGGGGCGCGGAAGTAATTTATCCCCAGCCGTTCGGCGCCATAACAGCGGCGTCTCAAAAAGATTATCCGATAGATTTCTCGCATTTCAATATTATGGGAAGCGCCCTCGGTGCTTACGGCGTGAAAGCTGATTCCAACAATGCTATTTTTCCTAACGTAAATCTTGAGGTTCGTCTCGGGCAGGATAAAAAGATAAGACTCCGCTATCCTATCTTAGGCGGCGGTCAAGGTTCGACAGATGTGGCAAAAAATAATTGGGAAGGGATATCCATAGGCGCAGCGATAACCGGCACCGTAGTAACCGTCGGCGAAAACGTCGTCGGTATGGACGAGGAAGCTGTAATTGAAAAAGGAAAAATTATCAAAGCTCCCGAGCTGGAACGCCGCGTAAGAGCTTTTACCGATTGGCAGGAAGACGGCTACGGCGCAGTTGTTGTTCAGGCAAATGTTGAAGATACAACCTTAGGCGTCCTCGAATTTGCGATAGAGAAATTGGGCGTTAAGATCGTCGAATTAAAATGGGGTCAGGGAGCGAAGGATATCGGCGGCGAAGTTAAAATTCGTGATTTAAAGAAAGCGCAGATGTTGAAAAGGCGCGGATATGTAGTTTTGCCCGATCCGGAAGACCCGGATGTGATAAATGCATTCCAGAGGACGTTCGATGAATTCGAGAGACATTCCAGAGTAGGAATGATTGACGAAGGAAGTTTTTTAAAGCGCGTAAAAGAATTGAGGAAGAAGGGCGCGAAATACGTATTCTTAAAAACCGGCGCATATCGCCCCGCTGACTTGGCACGCGCTATAAAGTTCTCATCGGAGGCGAAGATAGATGTGTTGACCGTCGATGGCGCCGGCGGGGGAACAGGGATGAGCCCATGGAGGATGATGAACGAATGGGGGATTCCGACTGTTGAGATAGAATCGCTTACGTATCAGTACGCCAACAGGCTTAAGAAGAAAGGAAAGCACATACCGGACCTCGTGATTGCCGGTGGATTTACGTTAGAGGACCACGTCTTCAAGGCGATTGCATTGGGCGCGCCCTTCATAAAAGCGATTGGAATGGCACGCGCGAATATGTGCGCCGCGATGGTCGGAAAGACTATCGGAAATGCCATTAAGGAAGAGAATATCCCGCAGTCGCTTCAGAAATACGGAAAATCTGTTGACGAGTTATTTGTAACCTCGGCGCAACTTAGAAGGCGGTTCGGCAAAAGATTTGAGCAGCTTCCGCCTTCAGCGATCGGCGTATATACTTATTTTGCAAGGCTTGCTCAGGGGTTAAGGCAACTTATGGCAGGCGAAAGGAAGTTTGCCTTGGAATACATCACTCGCGACGACATCGTTACATTGACGAGGCAAGCGGCCGAAGTCTCAGGCATCAGTTACGTGATGGACGCCGACAAGAAAGAAGTCGACAAAATCCTCTCTTAATAGTAAAATATAGGGACGGTTCTACTGCCAAAGCGAGAAGTGTCCCCATTATCCTTATATTGGGGACACTTCTCCGATTAGCACCAGAACCGTCCCTATATTTTTATGAAGATAAAAATTCCGTACGGAAGAAAAAAAGTTATTATTTCAATCCCCGAGAAGAATCTGCTCGGCGTGCTCCATCCAAAGAGAACCCGCGCAAAGAAATCCGAATCCGAGATAATAGAAAAGGCGGTATTAAATCCTATGGGATGCTGCCGCCTTAAGGACCTCGTCGCGCCTAAGGAGACGGTTGCGATTGTCGTGCCCGATTTAACAAGAAGGTGCCCCCGAAATTTAATCTTACCCATTTTGCTCGACGAGCTTAACAAAGGCGGAATAAAAGGTAAAGATATAACAATTTTTATTGCGGTGGGATTACACCGACCTCTGACCGCTTTAGAAATCGAACAAGCTCTCGGCAAAAATATCGTAAAAAGAGTCAAAGTAAAAAATCACAACGCGACTAATAGATCCAATCTTATGCATTTAGGATATGTTGCCGGCGGAGTCCCTGCGGTAGTAAATAAGAAATTGTTATATAATGACCATGTAATTGCGATAGGCGTAATCGAACCTCATCTCTACGCCGGTTTTAGCGGGGGCCCTAAGACATTGAGCATGGGCATGGCCGGCGAAGAAACGATAGGTTATACGCACTCCCCGAAATTTTTAGATAAACCTGGCGTAAGGTTAGGCGTTATAAAGGACAATCCGTTCCATCGCGCGATCGTCGATATCGCTTGCATCTCAAAATTAAAATTTATCGTAAACGTAATAAATGACGACCTGGGCCATACCATCTTCGCAACCGCCGGTGAACCGCAACTTGCATTTTATAAAGGGATTGAGCACGCCATATTATATTACCGGGTTAAAGTCGAAGAGCCGGCCGACATCGTGATTTGCGGAATAGGTTGGCCTAAAGATGCGAACCTTTATCAGGCATCGCGCGCACTTACTTACATAACGAATACGCAAAAGCCCATCGTAAGAAAAGGCGGGCTAGTTATAATCTCCGCTAAATGCGAAGAGGGTGTCGGGAAGGGTTTGGGCGAGAAGAGGTTTTATAAAGCACTGGTTGGCGAAAAGAACCCATCAGATTTAGTTAAGAGAATGAAGGGACGGCACTGCTTCGGCGGCGAACAGAGGGCATATATGGTCGCCAAATCTCTAATGTATGCCGATTGCGCTTTGGCGGGCACTGAAATTCCCGAGACCATAAAGAAGATGCACATGTTTCATTTTGAAAATTTAGACGATGCTTTAGATTATGCCTTTGCAACCCGCGGCAAAACCGCAAAGGCCTACGTAATCCCGCACGCATTGGTAACCCTCCCCGTTTCAAAATGACCTCCTTATTTATGATAATAAAAATATGGAAAAAGTAAATATAACTGTCGTCGGCGCAGGGGTTATCGGCCTCGCGATAGCATGGGAACTTTCGAAGGCTCATAAAGATATCCTCGTCATAGAAAAGAATTCCTCATTCGGCCAAGAGACCAGTTCCCGTAACAGCGAAGTCATACACGCCGGGATTTATTATCCTAAGGGTTCTCTGAAGGCAAAGACTTGCGTAGAAGGAAAAGAACTCCTTTATAGGTTCTGCGTAGAAAATAATATCGCCTATAAAAAAATTGGAAAACTCATCGTCGCCGTCGATAAGACCGAGATAAATGACCTGGAAGAATTATTTATGCAGGGCCTCGAAAACGGAGTAGATGACATAAAAGTTATCTCTCGAAATGAAGTAAAAGCCCTTGAGCGGAATATAGAAACTGAAGCCGCTATTAATTCGCCATCCACGGGGATTTTAGATTCGCACACTTTTATGAAAAATTTGCTATTGCAATTTGAAGGCAGGGGTGGGGCAATAGCTTATAATACCCAATTGGTCGGCATAGAAAAAGTCAAGGAAGGTTACGAGTTGACCGTAGAAGGCAAAGGGAAAGAAAATTTTAAGTTCTTCACAAGAATTATGATAAATTCCGCCGGATTAAATTCGGATGAAGTTGCCCGGATGGCGGGCATAAAGGACGAAGATTATAAACTGAAATATTGTAAAGGAAATTATTTTAAAGTCGGTAATAATAAGGCGCGATTTATTAACAGATTGATTTATCCCGTTCCTGTAAAACGGAAATCGGTTTTGGGGATACACGCAACTTTGGATTTAGCGGGCGGGCTTCGCTTGGGGCCCGACGACGAATATGTGGATAAAATAGATTATAATATAGACGAATCGAAGAAGGCAGTCTTCTATGAAAGCGTAAAACGGTTCCTGCCGTTTATTGAACTCGAAGACTTATCACCCGATATATCCGGCATCAGACCAAGGTTGCAAGGTCCCGGCGAAGGTTTTAGGGATTTCATTATTAAAGAAGAGTCTGAAAAAGGCCTTCCCGGCCTTATTAATCTTATAGGCATCGAATCGCCCAGTCTTACCGGTTCTCTTTCCATTGCTAAGTTAGTTGGGCAGTTGCTCTAGGACGATTTGGGCGGCCCTTTTGCTTGCTTGTGTTGCGCCCAATTTTTCCTTAATAGTTTTTAATCTAGTCGTTATGTCGGCCAATTTCTGCGGCGATGAGAGCAAGGATATCGCTTCGGTTGCGATTTTTTGCGCAGTTGCATCGAATTGAATAAATTCCGGGACGACTTTTTCGCCGGCGACTATGTTGACAAGCCCTATATTGGGGATTTTAACAAGCATCTTTCCGATGAGCCAAGTCAGGAGCGATACTTTATATATTATCAGCATCGGCTTTTCTAAGATGGCAGTCTCCAAAGTTGCAGTGCCGGAAGCGACTAAGACTAAATCCGATACATTAACGCAATCGTAAGGATAGCCCTCGACAATCGTTATCGGAAAACCGGATTCCTTCGCAATATTTTCATAAATCTCATCTTTAATCGTCGCCAACTTCGCGACTACGAATTGTATGTCTTCGCCGAACCTCTTTCTGATTAACGACGCAGCGCTAATCATCGTCGGTAAATTTCTTATTACCTCTATCTCGCGCGAGCCCGGCAGCAGCGCAACTATTTTTTTATTACCGTTTAAACCCTCTCGCCTTATAAACTCGTCTTTAGAAAACCGCGGCTTTACGACGTCCAATAAAGGATGTCCTACGAATTCAGCGTCTATACCTTCTTTCCTATACAGCTCTTCCTCGAACTTAAAAATCACGAGCATCTTGTCAACAGTTTTTTCGATTATCTTAATGCGTCCCTTTCGCCACGCCCAGATTTGCGGGCTTATGTAATAGACCAGAGGAATTTCTCTTTTTTTTACTTCTTTTGCAAATCTTAGGTTGAACTCCGGGTAATCTATCAGGACTACGCAGTCGGGCTTTTCAGAATCGAGTTTTTCGACGAGGAGCCGAAACACCTCTTTGAATTTTTTTAAATTGCTCAAGACTTCGCCCAAACCTATGACGCAGAGGTCTTCGATGTTTCTATAGGATTCGACGCCTGCGCGCATCATCTTCTCGCCGCCTAAGCCCGTCAATCTTAAATCGGGCTCCAACTCTTTTAACGAAGCGGCAAGAGCGCCGCCGTGAAGGTCGCCCGACGCCTCGCCCGCGATTATCATTATTTTTTTATGCATTCGTTTTCAGATTCTCTTTAATCGTATCGACAATATGAAGCGCAATTTTTAATGCCTCCCTGCCTTCTTCTCCGGATACCAGCGGCCGCTCGTTATTTTTTACGCTGAAGACAAACGCCTCCAATTCTTTCTTTAACGGCTCTTCTTTTTTGATATTTACCCGTCGGCTCGTGATCCTGTTCCCGATTTTTCGATAAATCGCGGCTTCTTGTTTTATATAATCCAGCGAGATATAACAGTCCTCTTTGAATATCCGTATCTTTCTCATCTCGGCTTTTGTAACCCTGCTTGCCGTCAAATTCGCAACCGCGCCGTTTTTAAACCTCATCCTAACATTCGCTAAATCTTCGTGGCCGGTTAAGATATTTACTCCCACCGCATCAATCGAGGCTACCTCTGATTTCACAAGGCCCAATATTATATCTATGTCGTGGATCATCAGGTCCAATACTACGCCGACATCGAGCGCTCGTTTTTTAAAGGGGCCTAATCGATGGCATTCTATGAATCTTACCTTGCCGGGGATTTCTTCCAATGCCCTCACCGCGGCGTTAAATCTTTCTATATGGCCCACCTGCAAAATCAATCCGCGCTCTTTGGCGAGCGAGAGAAGTTCTTCTGCTTCGGCAACCGTTTTTGTCATAGGTTTTTCTATGAGGACGGATACGCCGTTTAAAAGGAGGTCTTTGGCTACCTTGTAGTGAAGTTCGGTGGAGACTACAACGGAGGCACAATCGATCTTCCCGAGAATGTCTTTATAGTCGGCATACGGCGTCGTGCGGTATTTTTTGGCTATCTTTTTTGCCCGCGCAGAATTTATATCGCATACGCCTTTTAATTCCACGCCCTCCATCGCAGAATAGACCCTTGCGTGATGGTTTCCTAAATGGCCAACGCCGATAACCCCCACTCTAATTTTTCCCATTTTATAAACCTCTTTTGAGGCTATTTTATAGGATACGCCCCCGTATTTCAAGGTAAATTTCGCCTTTGACAAGTTCCGTCGGAGTATGATAAAATTTAACGTTATGAAACTCTACCTAAGGCTTTTGAGATTCATAAGGCCTCATCTGGGCATCCTGGTTCTGGCAACCGTCTTTATGCTGTTAAACAGCATCGCCACAAACGGCGTCTCGGTTTCCATGGTCATTCCGCTTGTGGATAAAGTGATCGGCGGAAAAGATATAGTTCTGCCTGCCAAAGTTCCGGTTTTCCTTCAAGGGTTCGTAGATAAAATCAACGGCATGTCCACGCCCGTTCTCTTTCAGGCAATAATAATCTTTCTTCTCGCGGCTTTCTTTTTCAAAGGGATTTTTACTTTCTTGCAACAGTATTTAATGACGGACGCCAGCGGAAGGGTCTTAAGGGATTTAAGAGACAGGGTGTACGATAAACTGCTTGAATTTTCACTCGATTTTTATACGAAGATGCATACGGGCAACCTCGTTTCGCGGATAATGTACGATACGAGCATAATACAGAATGCGATAACCGAGGGGCTGACCGATTTGATTTATCAGACATTCCAGGTTTTAGTCTGCCTTTTTATGGTTTTTTCCGTTCGGGCTATCTATAACATCGATTGGATATTGTTGATATTGAGTTTAATCGTTCTGCCGACCATAATGTATCCGATTGTAAAGATAGGAAAGAAATTAAGGAAGATATCCACCGGGACTCAGGAGCAGATGGGGGTTGTGACAACGACTCTTTTTGAGACCATTTCCGGAATGCGCGTTGTAAAAGCCTTCGGGATGGAGGATTACGAGCGGAATAAATTTGCCGCCCAGAATAATAAGCTTTACAAGTTCTTCTTGAAATCCGCAAAAAGGGAGCAGCTTTTGGGGCCTATAACCGAGTTCATGGGGATAGCGTGCGCCGCGTTAATATTGTGGTTAGGAGGCAAAAAAGTTGTCTCAGGCGATTTAAGCCCGGGGGCGTTTATAGCGTTTCTTATGTCGCTTTTGCTTCTGGTAAGGCCGTTAAATAGATTAAGCCGCATCTATTCGATAAATCAGAAGGCGCTTGCGGCGGCAGAGCGCACTTTCGAAATAATGGATACCTCTTCGACCGTCAAAGAAAAAGAGGACGCCAACGTATTGACGCCCCTCAAGGATAGGATAACATTTAAGGATGTAAGTTTCGGTTATGACGGCGCGACGGTGCTTAAAGATATAAACTTGGAAGCAACGAAAGGTGAAATAGTCGCGATAGTAGGCCCAAGCGGCGTCGGAAAATCCTCTCTCGTAAATTTAATCCCGCGATTTTACAATCCGACAAAAGGAGAGATTTTAATAGACGGCCAAAATATAACGGACGTTACCCTAAAATCGCTTCGCGACCAGATAGGTATCGTAACTCAGGAGACGATTTTATTCCACGACACGGTTAGGGCGAACATCGCGTATGGGCAGGCGGGCGCGTCCGAGAAAGAAATTATCCAGGCCGCTAAAGTCGCAAACGCACACGGTTTTGTATCCCGCTTGCCCTCCGGATATGATACGGTTGCGGGGGAGCGCGGATTTCGCCTCTCGGGCGGAGAGAGACAGAGATTGGCAATTGCGCGCGCCGTATTAAAAAACGCGCCGATTTTGATATTGGATGAAGCCACCTCTCAGCTTGATATGGAATCGGAGATTCTTGTCCAAGAAGCGATAGAGAAACTTATGAAGGGCAGGACCGTCTTCGTAATCGCCCATAGGCTATCGACGATAAAATTCGCCACGAAAATAGTCGTTTTGGACAAAGGAAGGATAGTTGAAACAGGCAGCCACGATGAATTGCTGCAAAGAGGCGGGCTATACAAGCGGCTTTACGAACTGCAATTTATGGAAGAAGAGATAAAAAAAGCTTGAAAGAATGATTCTATCCGTGATAAAATTATAGGATTAAAATAAGATAAGGAGGAAGATGAATTGGCAACAACACAGACAATAAAACAACTGCTTGAGGCAGGCGTACATTTCGGGCATCAGACGAAACGCTGGAATCCGAAGATGGGGAAGTATATCTTCGGCGAGAAGAACGGTATTTACATAATCGATTTAGAAAAAACCGAGTCGGCGCTTAATAAAGCCACTGATTTCTTGAGGGATATCGCCTCAAGAGGGGAGGCGGTCCTATTCGTCGGGACGAAGAAGCAGGCGAAGGATGTGATTAGGGAAGAAGCGCTTCGCTGCGGTATGTTCTACGTCAACGAACGGTGGCTGGGCGGCACGCTGACGAATTTTGCTACGATAAAAAAGTCGATAAAGCGCTTGAAAGAAATTCAGAAGATGAAAGACGACGGCACGTTCGATAAGCTCTCAAAGAAAGAGTCGGCTAAACTTTCCAGGGAGCTCGAAAAATTAAAGTATAATCTGGGAGGCATAACCGAGATGGGAAAACTTCCCTCCGCAATTTACGTTATCGATTCAAAGAATGAGGAGATAGCGGTCAACGAGGGAAATCGGCTGGGGCTAGCCGTGACGGGTTTAGTCGATACGAATTGCGATCCCGACAAAATAGATTATCCGATACCCGGCAACGACGATGCGATCCGTTCGATAAAATTGGTGACGCAGTTGGTCGCGGATGCCGTGTGCGAGGGAAGAAAGGTGTTTATGGAAGGCAAGGCCGCCGAGGAAGCAAAGGCAGCGGCAGAAGAAGCTTTGGCGGAAAAGGAAGGCGAAGAAAAAATCGCTGTTGACGAAGAAGAAGTTGAAAAGATAGCGAAAAAAGCGTTAAAGGGCAAAGTTACCGAAGAGGAACCGCCTGTAACTAAGAAAAGAAAAACAACAAAGGCATAGAGATGACGGTTAAAGCTGACGATGTAAAAAAACTTAGGGAACTAACAGGCGCCGGTTTTATGGATTGCAAAGACGCGCTCCTGACAACAGGCGGCGATGTGAATAAAGCAGTTGAAGTTTTAAAGGAAAAGGGTTTAAAAACAGCGCAAAAGAAATCGACGCGCATCGCCAAACAGGGCAAGATAGCTTCGTATGTTCATCACGACGGAAGGATAGGGGTTTTGGCTGAGGTAAATTGCGAGACGGACTTCGTCGCGCGCTGCGATGATTTCCAGAAATTTATCAAGGACCTGACGCTTCAGATAGCGTCGACAAATCCGAAATTTTTAAAGCGCGAGGATGCGCCTTCCGATTTAAGCGAGGAAGAGATAAAGCAGCTCTGCCTTCTCGAACAGCCGTTCGTTAAGGACCCGTCGACGACGATTAAAGATTATCTGACGCAGGTTATTGCGAAGGTCGGCGAAAATATCGTGATAAGAAGATTTGCGAGATACCAATTGGGCGATGAGGCTTGAAATACGATGACGCTTAAGGCAAAGAAGCCGCTGTATAAAAGAGTCGTGCTGAAAATAGGCGGCGAGGCATTGCAAGGAAATCAGGGTTATGGGATTGATCCAAGGGCTTGCCGGGCGATTGCCGAGCGGATTAAAGAAGTAAGGGAGTTAGGGATTGAAATTGCGGTTGTAATCGGCGGCGGCAATATGTTGCGCGGCGAAAAATTCGCAGAAGAAGGAATGGACCGCTCGACCGCCGATTATATGGGAATGCTTGCCACAGTAATAAATGGTATGGCGCTGCAGGACGCCCTTGAGAAGATAAATTGTTTTACGAGGGTTTTGTCGGCTATTCAGATGGCTCAGGTTGCGGAGCCGTATATAAGGCGAAGGGCTATACGCCATATGGAGAAAGGCCGAGTCGTAATATTTGCCGGCGGCACCGGCAACCCATATTTCACGACGGATACGGCCGCGGTTTTACGAGCCATTGAAATCGGCGCGGACGCGATTTTGAAAGCGACCAAGGTAGACGGCATATATTCCGCTGACCCTGCAATCGATAGACACGCCAAAAAATACGATAAATTGAAATACTTAGAGGTGATAAAGCGGGGACTAAAGGTTATGGACGCGACCGCGATAAGCCTCTGTATGGATAATAACCTGCCTATAGTCGTATTTAATTTAAACGTCAAAGGCAATATTAAACGCGCCTGCCTCGGTGAGAGGGTAGGCACCATCGTCTCTTAAGATAATTTTAAACTACGGCGCTTTGGCGCTTAAAGGGGGCGAGAGATGAATTTTACGTCTTTAAAAGATGTGACGCACGATACGGAAGATAAGATGAGAAAGACATTGGAGGCGGTTTCGCGCGAATTTGCGACGGTGCGAACCGGCCGCGCTTCGACTGCGCTGGTCGACGGGATAAAGGTTGAATATTACGGAACCCTAACCGCTCTAAAGTCGCTCGCGTCAATCTCAACTCCGGACCCGAAATTGATTGTAATTCAGCCGTGGGACGCAACTATTAGCGGCGAAATAGAAAAAGCAATTTTAAAATCCGAACTTGGCATAACTCCGATAAATGAGGGGAAGATCATCCGCCTGCAAGTTCCGGATTTATCGAAAGAGCGGCGCGTAGAATTGGCGAAGTTGGTCAAGAAGATGGCTGAGGACGGAAGAATTTCCTTAAGGACTGCGCGCCACGCGGCCGTTGAACACGTAAAGAAATTAGAGAAAGATAAATTAATTGCAGAGGACGAGAAGTTCAAAGGGCAGGACGAAATTCAGAAGATAACCGATAAATACATCGCAAAGATAGACGAAGTATTGGCAGCAAAAGAGAAAGAGATAACCGAAATTTGAGCCGCTAGCTCATCCGGTAGAGCAACGGCCTT
>CAZXJX010000012.1:0-17958 GCA_964641235.1 uncultured Planctomycetia bacterium | reverse complement strand
TTTGCGAGGCGGGCGGCTATTTTGAAACCTTCCTTCTTCTTGAAATCCGCTTCGTAAAAATCTAACGAATAGATATTTCCTATTGTTTTACCTACCCTATTTATCATCTCTGTTTTCTTATGAGGGCTTACGCTTAAGGTCGTCGTGAAATTTTTAATTCCGTTAGCGACGGCAAATTGCGCGGCTCTGCCCAATCTTATTCTATAACAGACCTCGCACCGCGCCCCGCCCTCCGGTTCATCCCCAAGCCCTTTTGTGCAATTGAACCATATATTCGTATCGTAATCCGATTCGTGAAATTTAATTCCGATTTTGCGGGCATATTTTCTTGCCTCTTCCAGGCGTGCCTTATATTCTTCTTCGGGATGGATATTAGGATTGTAAAAAAATAATTCTACGTCGTATTCGGCTTGAAGCGCCTTTATCGGATACGTAGAGCAAGGGGCGCAGCAAACATGAAGTAATAATTTGGACCTTGTGCTCACAAACTTATTTTATCACAGACTGTCCGATTATACCAACCGATTTCTCGTACTTCGCCTCTGATATCAAATAGTCCGAAATAGCTACAGCGTAATTTTTATTTGCCGAGGTCATCGAGACTTCGGCGTCGCTAACTTCTATTATCGAACCTAAGCCCTCTGCATATCTTGCCTCTGCGATTTCTAAATTTTCACTTGCTTGCTGAAGCAGTTTTTCCGTCGCGCTTATGCGTTCTTTCGTCTCCTCTAAACTAAGCACAGCATCCTGAACTTCGAGCACAACGTTCAAGGTCTCCTCCTGAATATTGGATTTCGCTATCTTTAAATTTGCTTCAGCGGCCTCGACCTGAGAGCGCGTCTTAAAACTGTCGAACCACGGCCAGCTAAATAAAACGCCCAGATTCCAGCCATCGAGCGTGCCTGTTGTGTCGGTATGCCTTATCCCGTGGCTTGTGTCCGCGGTTATCTTCGGCCAATTTCCTTTTTCCTTGACCTCTAAGTCTGTCTGTGCCGCCCTTGCTTCTGCCTCTCGCTTCAAAATTTCCACACGGTTTTTCGTAGCGGTCTGCAGCGCTTCAGCGATATTAACGTCGACCTGATTGAATTTTTCTATCTCTTCCACTTTATATTTTGTATCTCCGATTTTCCCCATAACCTTATTTAAATTTGCTTTTGCCAATTCGCAATTCTTCTTCGCCTTCACATAGTCTAATCTCGCATTCGATACGTTGACCTCTGCTTTGGTAACATCGAACTTCTGCCTTAACCCAACTTCATAAAAACCCTTCGCCCGTTCAAGATGGACTTTAGATTGTTCTAAATCCTCTTTTGCTACATCCACCAGAAGCTGCGTCTTAAGGACGTTAAAATATGCGTTCTTGGTATTTAATATCGTATTTTCTTGGGCTTCCAAAAAAGCCAACTCAGCAACGGTCAAATTCTCCTTCGCCAATTTTATCTGGTTTAGGGTTTTTCCGAAATCCCAGATTAATTGTCCCAATCCGGTCTGTTCCGAATATGAATTACCTTCAACTGCAACTGTGCCACCGGCAATGAATCCGACTGTCCTGGAGGCCGTTGCGTAAGAGAGCGTTGAACTCGCTTTCGGCAGATAATCGGAGCGTGCTTCACCGACTTTTGCCTTATTCACATCAACCGTGCCTATAGCACGGCTTAATTTCGGATTATTAGCCAGCGCATATTTTATGCATTCATCTAAAGCGAGTACCGAAACCTCGGTAGTCGGTGGTTCTTCGGCGAAAATATCTGTAAGGAACGCAAACGCGATAAAGATTAAAATAGGGACACATCCTATTTTTTTAAATAGAAGATAATTAGGATGTGTCCCTATTTTTTTTATCATCTATAATGTCCTTTTAAATGTAAACGTAGCAATCACTAGCATAATCACCGTAAAAATCGTAAGGAAGATAAGGTCGCCTTTTATAGCGACTATACCGGCGCCCTTCAATATCAATGCTTTCAGGGCATGGACCGCATATGCCTCAGGGTTTACTTTCGCAAATGCCTTAAGCCAGTTAGGAAAACTTTCTATAGGATAGACCGCCCCGCTCGGAAAGAAGAATATCACATTTAAAAAACCCCCAACCAACCCCACGATCCTCGGATGGTTCGCCCTGCCCAAAATGATGAACATCATACTGAGCAGTCCCAGCGCAGACAACACGATCAAAAAGAATAACATCATGAAGGATAGAATACCGCCTTCCAATTTTATGCCCGTCAAAAGCATGCCGCCGATTAATACGATGAGCGACATAATTGTAGTAATAAATACTCCGCTTATTATGATCCCAACCGTGATATCTCTCTTGGTCAACGGCGTTGAAAGATAGCTTTCATGAACGCCGAGGAATTTATCCATAGCCAAATTAAATGCGCCCGTAATCATAGTCCCCATAAATATCGCCATCACAACGACGCCCGGAACCAGTGAGGCGTCATAATCTATTTTTTTAAATAACTCGACCGGCCTAAGCTGCGCCTTTGTCGGGTCTCGACGAACTGAAATATACTCTGATTTTATATAAGCCAACGATTGAGATACAACGTTTGAAATGCTACCCGAAGAAATAGAGTCGGTATTATCGAGAAAGAGGCCGATCTGTGGTTTTATGTTATTTACCAAATCCTCACTAAACTTAGGAGGAATTATCAGCGCCCCCTTACAAAAACCATTCTTCGCCAAATCGACTGCCTCTTTCTGGTCATTTAACCTAATGATTTTTATTATCCTGGGGCCGTCCTGCATCGCCTGAAGGAGTTCGATAACGCGGCTGGAATACGGGCCGTTATCTTGATCCACAACCGCCAGCGGCAGATGCTTAAGTTGCCCCTGAAAGGAATTTCCGATTATCACGAGATATAACAGCGGCAATAAGATGCTGGCTATCATCATAAATGGATTCCTCGTAAATCTTCTTAAATCCCTCTCTACAACGGCAGCGATTCTCATTTCACCCTCTTAAAATAATTTCCTGGGAACGCCGGCGCCTATTAAAAAGCTTATCTTCTGCGGCTCGCCTTCTCTGATAGATTTTCCGGTATAATGTATAAATACATCCTCCAATGATTGCTCTTGAACTGAAAGATACAATATTGTTATCTCCATTTTCTTGAATTCCTCCATCAGGATAGGCATCGCTTTCGCCGCATCCTCCACATATATCCTTAAGCTGGTATCTTTTTCAATTATATTTTTGACGAATTTAAAAGATTTCAATTTTCCCAGGACGTCAGGTTTTATCTCGCTTAACGAAACTTCGATGATATCATAGCCGCCTATGCTTCTCTTTAAATTAGCCGGAGAGTCCAATGCCATAATCTTTCCATAATCTATAATCGCTATCCTGTTGCATAATATATCGGCTTCCTCCATATAATGCGTCGTTATAAAGATGGTCAACTTCGCTTCACTACGTATCTTCTGCAATAAATCCCAGATTACGCGTCGCGACTGCGGGTCGAGGCCGATGGTCGGCTCATCCAAAAATAAGATATAAGGCCTGTGTATCAAACCCCGAGCTATTTCGAGACGCCGCCTCATTCCGCCGGAATATGTCGCGACCAAATCATAAGCCCTCTCCCTTAAACCGACGATATCGAGCAGATACTTTACCCTCTCGTGCCTTTCTTTTTTGGGGACCTCATAATATTTTCCATAGATATTTAAATTTTCCCAGCCGGTTAAATCCAAGTCGCTCGTCATAGATTGTGAAACTACCCCGATGCTCTTCCTTACCAAGTCGGGATTCCTTTTAATATCATAACCTTTTATTTTAGCGCTACCCTGAGTTGGTTTAATCAAACACGTAAGCATCCTAATTAGGGTTGTCTTGCCGGCGCCGTTGGGTCCTAATAGCCCGAATATCTCTCCTTCTTCGACGTTAAAACTCACATCGTTTACCGCTACCGTAGCCGGTGGAAATTTCTTGACGATATTTTGTATTTCAACTGCATAGCCCATATAAGTTATCCTACTTTGTAATGAACGTAATTGTCGCGGTCATCCCCTGTTTTAAAATGCCCTTAGGCTCATCGATTTTTACTTTAACCCTGAAAGTCTTTATATCCTGCCTTCCGCGTTTTACGTCTCTTTGTGTTGCAAATTCTCCTTCGCTATTTATTTCAACGACTCTGCCCTTAAATTCCTCCTTAGGTAAAGCGTCTACTTTGACGTAGGCTATATCGCCCAATTTTATCTTAGCAATCGCTGTCTCCTCGACATCTACCCTCACCCATATATTTTTTGTATCGACTATTACAAGAATCGTAGCTCCTGCCAGCACCGTCTCGCCCGGCTCAAACGCTTTCAACGTAACAACGCCTGACAGTGTCGATGCGATAACGGTATCCTCAAGATTCGTCTTCGCTAAATTTAAGGCGGCCTCAGATTGTCTTACGCTTGCCTTCGCTACTGTTTCCTGGGCTTGGGCTTTATTTAAATCAGCGATTGCCAAATCATAATTGGTCTGCGCTTTATCTTTATCGTTTTGGGAAACTAAATTCTTTTCTAATAGTTTGCTCATTCTATCTAAATCGCGTTTGGCATCTTCAATTCTTACTTTCGCCTTTTCTATATCGGCTTCGGCGTTTAATAGATTTGCCTTCGCGACCTCCAAATTCGCCTCGGCCTGCTCATATTCGGCCCTTTTCTTCTCATCATCTAACACAATCGCAACTTCTCCGTCTTTAACGTAATCGCCTTCTTCGAATTTCACTTCTTTAATCCTTTCGGTAATCTTCGAACTCAAATTTACTTCCGTGGCTTCGATTATCCCCGTTGTATCGAATATCCCCGTAGGCGGTTTCCTGGGCATAAGATAACCTATGGAAAAGACGAAAATAAACGCAATTAACAACGAAACGATGATACCGATGAGACGTTTTTTCATTTTAATATTCCTCCAAAAAATATCCGTTTTATTTCATCTTTGGCGTCCTTTACAGAAAACCTCGCAAAACCAAAATGCAATCTTATTATCGTAATCTGCATCATCCCCAGCAAACTCGATGCGGCTATGCTTGGGTTTAATTCCGCAAATTCGCCTTCTTTTATTCCCTGCCTTATGATATCTTCGACGATCCTCACATAAGGGATTATCGCGACTCTTAGAATGTGCCCCATCATTATGGTGGTATCGCCTGATTTTCCATATATCGCCTGAAAGATATTGCCTTTTCCGGTAAAATACTGAAAATTGAAACTTATCAATTTATCCAGCTTCTCCTTTGCGGTGCGGCATCCCTTGATTTCCTCTATGAGCCTTCCTCTGAATTCTTCAGCGCGCTCCTTTATCATATTGCAACAAAGGTCATATTTGCTTTTAAAATAGTGATAGATTATGCCTTCTGAAACGCCGGCCTTTTTGGCTATCTGGTCTGTGGTCGCCTTGGTAAAGCCCTCTTTCGCAGCAACCAAAAGGGCAGCGTTTATTATTTTCTGACGGGTATTTGACCGTTGTATAGCCAGTTCGGACATCCTTTTCTCCTATTATTGAGTGAGCACTCACTCAATATATAATTATAATAATAATCTAGCTTTTGTCAAGAGAAAATAGGGACGGTTCTGCTGCTAATCGGGAAAGTGTCCCCTTTATTCTTATATAGGGGACACTCTTCGCTTTGACAGTAGAACCGTCCCTATGGCGTTATAAGCGGTGTCTAGCAGAAAACGGAGGTCTTTTATGGATATGCTAAGTGGTGGCATAAGGACGATGACATTGCCGAGGGGCCTTAAAATTATTCCGCTTTTCCTAGCTTCCTCTATTACCTTCCACCCTACCTTGTCTTCCCAATTAAATGGCTCTTTTGTTGACTTATCCTTTACGAGCTCAATCCCAACCATCATCCCCTGTTGCCGTATGTCGCCTACGTGGTCTAATTCATGGAATCTCTTTAAATTATCCCTTAAAAATTCTATTTTCGGTTTAAGTTTTGATAAAATTTTATCTTTAGCAAAAATATCCAAATTGGCAAGCGCTACTGAGCATGCCAATGGATTGCCGGTATAGGTATGTCCATGGAAAAATGTCCTCTTTTCCGAATAACTCCCAAGAAATGCCGAATAGACCTCATTTGTAGCAAGCGTTGCCGCTAACGGCAGGTATCCGCCTGTAATCGACTTCGCAAGACACAGTAAATCCGGCGTCACGTTTTCATGTTCGCATGCAAACATCTTTCCTGTCCTGCCGAAACCGGTTGCAACTTCATCCAATATTAATAAAATTCCGTATTTATCGCACAACCTACGCAAACCTTTAATAAAACCTTTTGGTTGAGTAATCATTCCTGCCGCCGCTTGAATTAAGGGTTCGATTATTAACGCCGTTATCTCTTTATGATGCGATTTCATAGCTTGTTCTACCTCTTTTAGGCATTTAATTTTGCACTTCGGATAAGTTAAATTTAAATGACATCTGTAACAATACGGGGCATTGACTTTAATCGACTTAAACAAAAGCGATTTGTAAACTTTATGAAATAAATCTATTCCGCCGACGCTGACCGAGCCAATCGTATCTCCATGATATGCGTTTACAAAAGTAATGAACTTTTTCTTGTCTTTTTTGCCCTTCTGCTGCCAATACTGAAACGCCATCTTTAATGCTATTTCAACTGCTGTTGAGCCGTTGTCAGAATAAAATACTTTTGTCAGTCTCTTAGGCGTAATTTCTATCAACCACTTCGCAAGTTCAATCGATGGTTCATTGCCTAAACCCAATAATGTCGAATGGGCGACTTTATTTAATTGCTTTCGAACGGCGTTATCCAATCTTTGGTCCCTATGGCCGTGGACGTTTACCCACAAAGAAGATATGCCGTCTAAATACCACCTACCATCGACATCCTTTAAATACGAACCCCTTCCTTCTTCGATAACCAAAGGTTCGCTTTTTTCATAATCCTTCATCTGCGTAAAAGGATGCCAAACATATTTTCTATCCCAATCTTTTAGATGACTACGGGAGATGTCATTGCGCGCCCCGAAACTTCGGGGCGAAGCAATCTTATTCTCATTTAAAATCGCATTTAAATTTATCTTTTCCGCCGCCAAAGCTAAACTTAACTTAGGCATATATTGGATTTTTCCCAAACATGAAGCACTAGATAAACCTGAAATTATCTTTGGATTTGTCCTTTCGCAAATAGTGATGGGGTTCTTCTCGGTTTGATTGAATATTACTCCGATGATTTCTATCCCGCAATTACGGGCGGCCTCGATCGTCAAAAGCGTATGATTTATAGTTCCTAACCCTGACCGCGAAACTATCAAAATCGGCAAATTTAAATCCAATATTAAGTCCTTCATTAAATATCCATTGCTTATCGGCACAAGAAGTCCTCCCGCGCCCTCCACAATCATAAATTGATGCCGGCTACTTAATATATTAAATGCGTTGATCACCCTTCCCGCTGAAATTGTCTTCCTTTCCAACCTTGCCGCAACACTTGGGGCAAGTGGGGCATCCAAACAGTAAGGATTTACTAAAGAAATCTCATCTTTTACATTGCTCGCTTTGATTAAAAATTCTGCATCCTGCGAAATTAACCTGCCGTTTCGCTTTGTCGCGCCGGATTGTATCGGCTTCATAACGCCGCAGTCGATGTTCTTCTTCCTTAAACCATGAGCTATCGCCGCGCCGATAAAAGTTTTGCCGACTTCGGTATCGGTGCCCGTTATGAAGATTCCCTTTCTCATATTCAACCTTATCCCACCTACGCGGTGGGAGTTAGCCCACCGCGTAGGTGGGACAGGATTATCAGGCCTTCGAAAGTAGCAAAAATTTTATCTCCTGAAGAATAATCCTTTCTGTAAATCCTGTCCATCTCTTTTAAAACCGCCCTGCCTTCTATGCCCTTAATCCAATTCTCGTAATGATGAGTTGCGCCTATGCCTTTTATCCATTTAAGGATTTCATATGTTGAATTATAAGTAGGGCGCTTTCTAAATTTTTTGATGCTAATGATAGAAAAACCTGCTTTTTTCAAGGAAGTAACTACGGCTGAATCTGCCGGGTGGCCGTGTACTTCCAGCAATGAGGGGCCTTTGACTTTTTTATAAGCTCTCTCAAAAGAGCCGTGTAATTCGCGTAACGTATTTTTTGTCATCAGGGAGAAACAAAAAAATCCTTTGGGCCTTAAAATTTTTCTAACTTCTGAAAAGGCCTTTCGGGGCTCATTGGTCCTTTGATATACGACGTTAGAAATGACGAGATCAAATGAATTTTCCTTAAACGGCATCTTGTTTAAATCGGCCTGTAACACAAACGGTCTCGCCGGTGTGCGCGGTGACCGCACTGCCGCATATTTTACCATCCCCCACGCAATATCGAAGCCGACGGTAAAAGCATTCGGATAAAATTTAGCCAATTCATAGGTATGTTCGCCGGTCCCCATTCCTATATCTACTATATATTTGGGCTTCGGTTTAAGATACTTGACGCGCCGCAGAAGCTCGCCCCACATTTGGCGTTGAAGCCAAGCGTTGTCATCGTAGGTTAGAGCCGCCTTTGAAAACGCCCTTATCTTTCGTTTATCCATTTTTCTAAAATCAGATTAAATTCCTGTGGCTTTGTCAAAAATGGCGCGTGGCCTGCTCCCTTTATAATTGCAAGCGTTGAATTCTTAATCGCGTTATGTAAATACTCGGAAGATTGCTTCGGTGTAATAAAATCGCCTTCGCCGCATACGATAAGCGCAGGTACATTAAATCGCTTTACTTCGTCCCGAAAATCAATTTTTTCCAGCATTTCTAATCCTAAAATAAGGCCCTCTCTGTTCGGTTGGGGACCGTCGTTTAATACCTTCAATATATTTTGGAAATCTGCTCTCCTGGCTTCGTCCTCCAAAAACATCGAACGGCGAAAATCGAATAGGGCACTATTAAAATCTCGGTTTAATCTTCGCCGCATGAGCCTTAAATTCTTCTTCCTGAATCCGAATGAAAATCCATCGCCTCTTAGAAATTTCGGAGAAGCCCCGATTAAGATGACCGAATTTATAATTTCAGGCGCGTTCTCAATTAGTTTAAAAATTACATAGCAACCTAAAGACCATCCCACAAAATTTATATCCCTGATATTTAACTTTTCGCAGATTTTAACGATGTCCTGCGCAAAAGCGCCGAGCAAATCATCCGTATTTTGCCACTTTGAGTTGCCGTGACCTCTTAGATCTGCCGTTATTATGCGATACTTCTTCGAAAGGGGCCTAACCTGATTTACCCATACTCGCGAATTGCATCCCCAACCGTGAATAAAAAATAAGGATTTCCCTTTGCCTTTTACATCGTAATGCATCATATCAACTTCAAACCCTTGCCGACCTTTCTAAAAGAATCTAACGCCTTTTCTAAATCGCTTCTCTTATGCGTCGCCATAACCGTTATTCTAAGCCGCGCCTTACCATCCGGCACCGTAGGCGGCCTTATCCCCTGAACAAATACGCCTTCTTCGAATAACTCTTGACTAAACTCCATCGTAATCTTCGGCTCCCTAGTTAAAAGCGGAATTATAGGAGTTTGGCTTTCCAAGGTATCGAAGCCCAATTCCGCCAAACCCTTTCTTAAAAATTCGACGTTCTCCCATAATTTCTCCCGTAACCGAGGTTCGTTTTCTATAATTTCCAAAGCCGCGATAGACGCCGCGCAAATCGCAGGCGGAAGAGACGTCGTATAAATAAAACCTCGCGATTTATTTATCAAATATTCTATCAATATTTTTGAGCCGCATATAAATGCGCCGAATACGCCCACCGCTTTGCTTAAGGTCCCCATCTCGATTTTAATTTTTCCCTGCAAACCGAAATATTCGACTGCGCCTTTGCCACTCTTCCCCAACACGCCGGTTGCATGCGCTTCGTCCACGTAAACCCATGCGCCGTATTCTTTCGCCAACTCAACAATTTTTGGCAACGACGCAATATCTCCGTCCATGCTAAAAATCGTATCGGTTATAATTACCTTTCGCCTGTATCCGCCGGAGGCCTTAAGCATATCCTCAAGTACATCCATATCCTTATGCGGATAGCGTTTGAATTCCGCGCGGCTTAATAGAATACCGTCGATGATAGAGGCGTGATTCAATTTATCGGAAAATACAATATCGTCTTTGTCGACAAGCGCCGAAATCACGCCCAAATTTGCGGTATAGCCGGAATTAAATAATAAAGCCGCCTCAGAATCTTTAAAGGCGGCTATCTTTTCCTCCAACTTTTTATGCAGTCCCATATTTCCGACTACGAGCCTTGAGGCGCCTGAACCTAATCCGTATTTATCTAACGCCTCTTTCGCTGCTCGTTTTATTCTCTCGTCATTCGCTAGCCCTAAATAATTATTTGAACAAAAATTTAAGACCTCTTTTCCGTCGATTACGATTTTCTCTCTCTGTTCGCCCTCCAAAAGGCGCAGTGCGCGATGCAGTCCCTTCTTTCTCGATAACTCCAGCTCCCTTTCAAGCTCTATCATCCTTTATCCCCCTCTTCCACCTACGAGGTGGAATTAGGTAGAATCCACTTTTAAACCCATATCTTCTATCATCTTTAAATCTTCTTCGGGCGGGCTGCCTTTGGTCGTAAGATAATTTCCTATGATAATCGCATCGGCGCCGGCGGTAAAAATCAGCGGCTGAAGGCTTCGTAGATTAACTTGCCTTCCGCCGCAGATCCTTATCTCTTTCTTAGGCAGGATAAACCTATAGATAGCAACCATCTTAAGCAATTCCAATGGTTGTAACGGCGGATTATTTTGAAATGCGGTTCTTGGTATGGGATTTAAAAAATTAATAGGGATGCAATCGACGTCCAGTTCCCTTAATGCGAATGCCAATTCTAACCTTTGTTTTGGATTTTCGCCCAATCCGAAGATCCCGCCGCAACAGACCTCCAAGCCCGCTTCTTTCAAATCTCTGACTGTCGCGGCTCTGTCTTCGTATTTGTGAGTTGTGCAAACGCTGGAAAAATGGCTTTTGGCCGTCTCCAAATTATGGTTATACCTTGTAAGGCCGGCATCTTTTAATCTACGAATTCCTTCCTTTGAAATAAAGCCGAGCGAGGCATCAATTTTAAGATTCGGAAATTCATTCTTAATTTTCCTAATCGCCTCGCAAATTGTATTAAGTTCACTTGACTCACTTATCCCTCGGCCGCTTATGACGATGCAAAACCTGTTAGTCTTTACCTTAGCAGCCTCTCTGGCTCTGCTTAATATCTCCCCGGCAGAGATCAAAGGATATTCAGGAATGTCGGCGTTATGATGGCTGGACTGGGAACAAAATGCGCAATCCTCCGGGCAATTGCCGGATTTCGCATTCGTGATGGCGCATAGGTTTATGATGTTGCCTCGGTATTTTTCACGGATGGAATTTGCGGCGTTGAGGAAGGAAGGTAATTCGGCGGCGGGTAAATTTGAAAGTCGCTCGGCTTCATCGAATGTAATTTCTCCTCCGGCAAGCACTTTCTTTTTTAAATTTTCTATCGAGCTCAAAAGAAACCCCCTTCACTTAAAATTGTAATTGAAGGGGGGCTAATTGTCAACCAAAATTAGAATTTTAGTTTACAATTATCCTTTCTTCTGCCCGAACTTGTCGTAGTGGATTTTATCGGGGTTGTATTGGGTGCGGGGCGGCTTCTGCTCTGCGGGATGTCCTATCGGTATCATACATAAGACTCCGTAGGAATTCGGGATGCCTAAGACATTTCTTACGGATGTTTCGTCGTCCGTTCCGCCATATTTGCAGCCGCGGACATCCACCCAAACCGCACCTAAATTGAGCGAGGTTACCATCAACAATATATTTTCTGTAGCAGCTGAACCGTCCTCAATCCATTTGGGGTTCGATTTGTCGCCGATTATGACTATTATGCAAGAAGCTCCGGCGCACATTTTCGCATATGGGTGGACACCTGCTAATCTCTGCTTCGTTGTTTCGTCCTTTACCACTATAAATTCACATGGCCTTAAATTGCTCGCCGAAGGTGCTGCCATCGCAGCTTTTAATATGTCGCCTATCTCTTTATCCGAAACTTTTTCTGAAGTATATTTACGTATTGACCTTCGTTTCATAATCAAATCCAACATTTTAAACCTCCTTGTATTGGGGGACGTTCCATTTGGGGACAGTCCAGTTAAAGTGGAGTGTCCCTAAGTGTAACGTCCCCTTTTTGCCCTTTTTGCCAATTGCGCAAGCGCAAGGAATTTGTTACAACCGAGACCGAACTGAATGCCATTGCAACTGAGGCAAAAATCGGACTCAATAAAATTCCAAAAAATGGATATAGAATTCCAGCAGCAATCGGGATGCCAGCTGCGTTATAGAAAAATGCCCAAAATAGGTTCTGCTTTATCGTGCGCATAGTCCGTTTTGAAAGTTGAATTGCCGTTATAACTCCTCGCAAATCTTCCTTTATTAAAGTGATATCGGCCGATTCCATCGCTACATCGGTCCCGCTTCCAAGTGCGATTCCTATATTAGCTTGTGCCAACGCAGGCGCGTCATTTATCCCATCTCCAACCATCGCAACCCGTTTGCCTTCGCCCTGCAACTTTTTAATCTCATTCGCCTTATCTTTCGGTAAAACCTCCGCTAATACCCTGTCTATTTTTACCTTCTTCGCAATCGCCTCCGCTGTTCTTTTATTATCGCCTGTAATCATAATTACCTCTAATCCCATCTTATGCAATACTTCAACCGCCTCGATAGATTTATCTTTTAACGTATCCGCAACGGCGATTAATCCGGCGGCTTTTGCGTCGATCGCTAAAAATATCGGGGTCTTGCCTTCACCGGTGAATTCCGTCATTTTATTTTCTAAACTTTCGATATCGATGTTATTCTTTTGCATAAACTTTAGATTTCCCAGAAGGACGTGCTTGTCCTCAACCGTCGCCCTTACGCCGTGTCCCGCAATAGCGTTAAATTCAGATGCCTGTTTTAATTCCAAATTTCTTTCGCGTGCTTTGCTCAAAATGGATTGGGCAAGGGGGTGTTCGGAATTCCTTTCAACGGAAGCGGCAAAACAAAGGGCATCATCTTCAGGATGTCCCTCGGTTACAACTATATCCGTAACTTCAGGTTTTCCTTTCGTCAATGTCCCGGTCTTGTCAAATATAACAGCATCTATTCTGTGCACCGTCTCCAATGCTTCGCCGCCTTTAATCAGAACGCCATTTTCTGCGCCCTTGCCGGTTCCAACCATAATTGCAGTCGGCGTTGCTAATCCTAACGCGCAAGGACAGGCGATGATCAGCACCGCAACAAAATTCAACAACGCGTAGGTAAGTTTCGGTTCCGGTCCAATTAAATACCATATCGCGAAAGTCGAAGCTGCAATTGCGATTACAATCGGAACAAAAAAGCCTGAAATCTTATCCGCTAACCTCTGAATCGGCGCCTTGGAACCTTGCGCATCTTGAACCAATTTTATAATCTGCGCTAACGCTGTTTCCTTACCGACCTTCGTCGCTCTGAATTTAAAAGCTCCCGTCTTATTTATCGTAGCGCCGATTACTTCGTCGCCGATATTTTTCTCAACGGGCATAGATTCGCCGGTTAACATAGATTCGTCGATAGTCGATGAGCCATACGTTACAACGCCATCAACAGGAATTCTCTCTCCTGGTCTCACCAATACTAAATCCCCCTTTAGGACATCCTCAATAGGAATATCTACCTCTTTGCCGTTTCTTATAACCCTGGCCGTCTTTGGTTTCAAACCCATAAGTCTTTTTATCGCCTCGGATGTTCTTCCTCTCGCCCTTGCCTCCAGAAGCCTCCCCAATAAGATAAGAGTGATAATAACTGCTGCGGTATCGTAATAAACTTCTACCTTGAAGCCTCCCTTAGTAAAAAATGATGGATTAAACGTTGCCGCGACGCTGTAAAAATAAGCGGCAAAGGTGCCTATCGCTATTAATGTATTCATATCTGTAGTCTTGTGCTTGGCCGCGATATATGTGGCTTTGAAGAACTGCCAACCACCCCAGAATTGGACAGGCGTGGTTAAAAGGAGAAGGATCAAAAATATCGTCGATTGAGGAATGCCCATAAGAGAACAGATGAAATCATGAAAACTGAAAAGTAAAATTAAGCCGGTTAAGAACGCGCTTATCTTAAACTTTAACCTTAACTTATCATATTCCCTTGCGCGAATCTTTTCCTCGACATCAACCGCCTCAGCTTCTATCTCCAAAGGTTTATATCCTGTATTTTCGATGGCCTTTTTTAGATCCGCTACCTTTATCTTTGTCGGATTATATTCAACCGTTGCTTTTTCAGTCGCAAAATTAACGCTTGCGGAAATAACGCCGCTTTGTTTTTTAAGAGCGCGCTCTATCTTCTCGACGCAAGACGAGCAAGACATTCCATCTATTGGAATTGTGACCTTTTCTGGATTGGTCAATCTATTTCACCTCAAATTCCCTTAAAAATTTTGCAGATTCTTCAGGGAGCGCAACGTTGATATTGATTCCGGAACCGATTTCAAATCCGGCACGGGTTGACAAACGGGGCAATATCTGAATATGCCAGTGATAGTATGGTTCGCTGGAGGAATAGTGCGGGACGGTATTTATGCAGTAATTATAATCGGGATTATTTAAAGAATAATAGAGTTTGGCGAGGACGCTTTGCAATGTCTGAGCCAAGGGAGCGATGTCATTGGGCTGCAAATCCGCAAAAGATGTCTCGTGTTTCTTAGGCAAAATCCAAATTTCATAAGGAACTGAAGCGGCATAAGGCACAAATGCGATAAATTTATCATTTTGTAAGACGATGCGTTCTTTCTCATCCATCTCATTTTCTATTATGTCGCAGAAAACACATTTTCCTAATTCGTCGTAATATCTCTGCGCTTCATAAATGCGATTCCTGATGTGGGACGGAACTATCGCAGTAGCCACCAGTTGCGAATGCGGATGAACAAGCGATGCGCCGGCTAATGTCCCTTGATTGCGGAATATTATAATCAATTTATAGGCGGGGTCCCAATCTAATACCAGATATCTATCGTGATATGCGCGGATTACTTTTTCGACTTCGGCAACGCTCATAGTACCCACGGTTTTGCTGTGGTCTGGATTTTCTATTATTACTTCGTGTTTTCCAACCCCATTCATCCGAAGATAAATACCGGATTTTGACCTTTGCGCACAGACAGGGCAAACCGCAGAGGGAATTAATGCAGGAAATTTATTTGGGATAACTCTTAGCTGCCAACCCTTCTCTCCTGCCTTAGTCCCCTCGCTGCGATACCCTAATATTTCATCCGGTGCCTTTGATTCATTGCCTTCGCAGAATGGACAATTAGCGTCGTGAGGCGTAGGCGTTACGAGGGACTCTTTTTTCTTCGCGAATTCTTCGGGTCTTTTAGCGCGCTCGGTGGCAATAATGACCCATTCCTTCGTGGCAAGATTCTGTCTCAATTCCGGCATTTTATTTACCTCTCTTCTTTGAGATATTTTTCAGGATTTAAAGCAAATCTATCCTTGCAACCTGCCGCACAGAAATAATATGTCTTGCCTTTATAGTCGTATTTTACTTCTGCCTGTGCTTCATCAACCTCCATTCCGCAAACTGGGTCTTTTGCCATAATACGCCTCCTTGCTTTTTCCTTAATGGCAACACGAGGAGCCCTTCTTTTCTTCTTCCGAGCCGCTGCCTTTAGTCTCTGTCGGAGCTTTTCCGCAGCCACATTTTTTGATGACGAAATAAATCACAGCCGCTAAAATTATGGCACCGATTAGAACCTTCATTGAAATCACCTCCTCTGCTTTCGGAAATTTAAATTTTAATGCATATGTTGATGCTCTTCGTGAGAACCTTCGCCTTTCTCAGTTTCTGCGCCGATATATTTTTCGGGATTCTTCTCGAAATCCGGTTTGCACATCGGGCAGCAGAAATAATAGGTCTTGCCTTTGTATTCGGTGCTATCGTTCTGAGGGCCGCATACGAATTCCTTTCCGGTAATCGGGCAAATCATCTTATTGCCGATTTTCGGATTATCCGCCGATGCAAGAAATTGCAGTCCACCGAATAAAATCGCGGCAACCACCAAGACTAACAGGGCTCTTTTCATTTCTTTTTCCTCCTTTCTAATTTTTCATGTGCTATCGAAGCCAATATAGATATCGCTAAGACAAAGAATATGACGCCTAAGGAAATTCCTACGGGAATCTTGTAGATATCGGTAAGTAACATCTTTATTCCCACGAAACAGAGGACGACTGAAATTCCCAATTTAAGATACCTAAAGAGGCCCAACATTCCTGCGATTACAAAGAATAGGGCTCTCAAACCTAAGATAGCGAATATATTCGAAGTATACACAATAAACGGGTCCCTGGTGATGGCGAATACCGCCGGAATCGAATCTATCGCGAATACGATGTCGCTCGTCTCCATCAAAAGAAGGCTCACGAATAACGGCGTTGCAAACCAAAAGCCGGTTTGCTTAACAAAAAATTTCTCCTTATGAAAATCGTTCGCAACGCGGAAAAATTTTCTAAATAGCCTTAAAACTGGATTTCTCTCCGGCTCAAATTTTTCCTCTTTGCGCGTAGCAATCTTTATAGCTGTCCAGATAAGCAAAGTGCCGAAGACGTATATAATCCAATGAAATAATTTAAAAAGCCCTATGCCGATAGTTATGAAGAAGGCCCTCATAAGGATGGCGCCGATTATGCCCCATTTTAGAACCCTCGGCTGATAAAGCGCGGGCACGTTGAAATACGAAAATATCATTATGAAGACAAATATATTATCTATGCTAAGAGACTTCTCGATGACGTAACCCGTCAGAAATTCAAGGGCCTTTACCTTACCGAGAAGAAAATATATCAGGACATTAAAAATCAGGGAGACCGCAATCCACGCTATGCTCCAGATCGAGGCCTCTTTTAAGGATATTACGTGAGACTTTCTGTTTATCACGGCGAGGTCTAAAATCATCATGCCGATGATGACTATGCCGAATATAACCCATAGCTCTACTCTAGACAATAGCATTTCTGTCATTCCTTCTCCTTATCGGTCTCAATTTGCGTTGGAAGATGCTTAATCTCGGAATGATATTTCCATATCGTATAAATTGCAGGTAAAACAAGTAAGGTTAGAATCGTTGAAGAAGTCAAACCTCCGATTAAAGGCGCGGCTATCCTTTTCATAACATCCGCACCTGTGCCTACGCTGAGCATAACCGGCATAAGGCCGAAGATATTAGCTCCCACCGTCATCAATTTCGGCCTGAGCCTTTGAACAGCGCCTTCCATCACTGCATCATAAAGGTCGGTCAAGGAGTTCATTTTGCCTTCTCTTTTACGTCGAGCGTAGGCCTCGTCTAAATAGACAATCATAATAGAACCTGTCTCAGCGGCAACGCCGGCAAGGGCGATCAGACCTACCCATACCGCGATGCTCATATTATATCCAAGTAAAAATAGGTACCAGATACCGCCGATTAGCGCAAAAGGCACTGACATCATAACGATTAAAGTCTCGGTTACGGATTTAAAGGTAAAGTAATAAAGAATGAAAATTATAAAAACGGTCAAAGGCACGAATATCCTTAATCTCTCCTTGACCCTCTGCATATATTCGTATTGCCCGGACCATGCAAGCGAGTAACCTGTGGGAAGTTTTACATTTTCTCGGATAGCTTTTTTGGCATCGTTAACATAACTACCTACATCGCGACCAGCCATATCCACATAAACATATCCGGAGAGCAATCCATTCTCATCTCTAATCATCGAAGGACCAAGCCTTATTTTTATGTCGGCAATCTGCGCCAACGGTATTTGCGCACCGCTCATCGTAGAAACCAAAACCCGCTTTAATCTTTCTACGTCATCCCTGAGCTCCCGTCCATAACGCACATTTACGGGATAACGCTCTCTTCCCTCGATTGTAGTTGTGATATTTTCGCCGCCGATAGCGGACATTATGATGTCATTGGCTTC
>CAZXJX010000011.1:0-18033 GCA_964641235.1 uncultured Planctomycetia bacterium | reverse complement strand
GCGGGTGTAGCTCAGTTGGTAGAGCATCTCGTTGCCAACGAGATTGTCGTGGGTTCGAGACCCATCACCCGCTCCATAATTTTAACGATGGAGGCAAGAAAAAAATGGAAACTTGTTTTAAGGAGGAAGGACGATGAAAATAGTCGAATTTTTAAATCCGAAGGCGGTGAGCGCAGACTTGCAGTCTACGGATAAGGAAGGGGTAATTGAGGAACTCGTCGATTTGCTCTACAAGGCAGGCTGCATCAGAGAAAAAGATAAATTGGCGAAAATCTTAATGAACCGGGAAGCGCTGGGTTCGACAGGGATAGGGCAAGGTGTTGGCATACCTCACGGTAAATGCGACGGAGTAAAAGAATTAGTTGCTGCCTTTGGCCTATCGCAAAAAGGGGTAAATTTCGATTCCCTCGATGGAGAGTCGGTTCATATATTTTTCCTGTTAGTCGCACCTGAAGATTCAGCCGGGCCTCACCTAAAAGCGTTAGCAAGGATTTCGCGACTTTTGAAAGACAAGGTCTTTCGCGAGACCTTAAAGCAGTGTAAGGATGACAAGAGCATTCTGAAGTTGATAGAAGAGGAAGATTCAAAGCGTCATTAATATAATATGAGAGAAAAGATAATACGTTGGATTAAATGGCTGTATCCGGGAATGAAGATTAAGAGGTGGATTATCCTCTTTGCAGTCGGCACGATTTTAGTTGCGATTTCGACCGGTTTTATTTGGACCGGAATCGAATTGGATGCTCCCGGTCGAGTAATACAAGGGGTTTTAATATTTTTAAGCGGAATCATACTGCTTATCATCGGCCTTAAAAAGATGGTCAAGTCCTTCATCACGGTTTTTCTGCCGCAGAGGGAAAAGGAATTAGTAGATATAATCTTCAAACAACGTCAATTGTCCAAAGGCCCTAAGCTCGTCGTCGTAGGCGGAGGCACAGGGCTTTCGATATTGTTGCGCGGGTTAAAAGAGATGACATCAAATATTACCGCTATAGTTACCGTCGCGGATGACGGAGGAAGTTCCGGCAGGCTAAGGACCGAATTCGATGTCTTGCCGCCCGGCGATATTCGCAACTGCCTCGTGGCTTTAGCCGACGCGGAACCGCTGATGAGGGATCTTTTTCAGTTTCGTTTTAGCGAAGGAGAGGGGTTAAAGGGGCATAATTTTGGAAATCTGTTTATTACCGCCCTTTCAAAAATAACAGGTGATTTTGAAAAGGCGATTAAGGAATCGAGCAAGGTACTGGCGATTCGCGGGCAGGTTGTGCCGTCGACATTAGAGAAAGTAATGTTGGTCGCGAAACGCGCCGACGGGACGCAAACACTGGGTGAAAGTGAAATACCGAAAGTACTAAGCCCCATTAAGAAGGTATATTTGAATCCCGCAGGATGCAGGCCGACCGCCGAGGCAATTCAGGCGACTAAAGAAGCTGATGTAATAGTTATCGGCCCCGGAAGTCTTTATACTAGCATTATTCCTAATTTATTAGTCGAAGGTATTACCGATGCAATTTTAACATCGCGGGCGATTAAGATATATATTTGTAACGTAATGACACAGCACGGCGAGACGGACGGATATACCGCAGCCGACCACATCGAAGCGATTATAAGGCATAGTCATCATGCTTTGATAGACTATTGTATAGTCAATACAGCGAAGGTGCCTGAGCATTTGCTTGTAAGATATAGAGAGGAAAAGGCGTATCCGGTCGAGCCGGATGTAAAGAAGATTCGCAATTTAGGCATCGCGGTAGTCGAAGGGAATATAGTGAATCTCGAAAATTACGTCAGACACGACCCGGAAAAACTCACCAAGATTATCGTGAACATAATCAGCACCCTTAAAGGGAGCAACGGCATAGAGGCATAGATGAATTTATTGATGGCTATTCATTCCCATCAACCCGAGGGGAATTTCGAATGGATTTTTGCCGAGGCGTACGAGAAGTCGTATCTGCCGTTTTTGAAGATGCTTTATCAGCACCCCAATATAAAGGCCTCGCTTCATTATTCGGGCTGTCTCTTGGAGTGGATGGTTGAAAAACGTTCGGAATTTATAAAGATGCTTAAAGAGATAGTCGGGCGCGGCCAGGTCGAGATGCTATCCGGCGGCTACTATGAGCCGTTATTGACGCTTATCCCTGAGAGGGATATTTTGGGCCAGATAAAACTGATGAACGAAAAGATAGAAAAGCTTACTGGCTATCGGCCGTCCGGAGCATGGCTTACTGAAAGAGTATGGGAGCCGACACTGATTAAACCTCTGGCCAGGGCCGGGATGAAATTCACCATAGTCGATGACTGGCATTTTACCTATGTCAGCAAGAAGCCCGATGACCTCTCGGGGTATTATGTAACAGAGGACGAAGGCGAAAAATTGTTTATATTTCCCGGTTCTGAGAAGTTAAGATATACGATGCCTTTTAGGCTTCCGCATGAGACCATCGATTATATGCGTGAGTCAAAAGATAAAGGCCTCAAATCTCGTATATACGCTGACGACGGGGAGAAGTACGGAATATGGCCCGGGACATTCAAATGGGTCTTTGAGGAGAAATGGCTTGAGAATTTTATGAACGCCCTCGAGGCGGAATCCGGCTGGCTTAAGACTACGACGTTCTCGGAATATATAACGGCAAATGGCCCGACGGATAGGATATACTTAACCTGCGCCAGTTACAGGGAGATGATGAAATGGAGCGGCGGGTATTTCAAGAATTTTTTGCTCAGGTATCCGGAATCGAACAATATGCAGAAGAAGATGCTTTATGTCAGCGGGCTTGTCGCGAAGGCGAAGTCAAAGAAAGCGCAGGAATATATGTATAAAGGGCAATGCAATTGCGCTTACTGGCATGGAGTCTTCGGCGGCTTGTATCTGAACCATTTAAGAAATGCGGTATATTCAAACTTGATCAAAGCCGAAAAAGAGCTCGACAAGCTAAATCATAAAGAGTCGAACTGGTTAAGCGTTGATATGACGGATTTCGATTGCGATTCTTACGATGAGGTGCTGTTATCAAATTCAAAATTGGAACTGGCCATATCGCCTTACCGCGGCGGTTCGCTGTTCGAATTGGATTTTAAACCGCTTTCGCTTAATTTGACGAATACGCTTATGCGTAGAAAAGAGCACTATCATGAAAAAGTGCTGGAAAAGAGTAATACGAACGCTGCTGCGGAGAACGAATCGGAAGAAGGCATCGTTTCGATACATGACATCGACAAAGGTAAATACGCGGCACTTCTTGCCGATGCGAGCTATGATTGGTATCGTAAATTTTGTTTGCTGGACCATTTCTTAAGGGAAGGCACGACGGTAAAAGATTTCGCCGCCGCAAAATTTAGCGAAGCGGGCGATTTTTTAAACGGGGATTATGATTACGAGATTAAAAAAACGACGAAACCGAACAGTTTGGTCATCAGGCTTCTGCGCGAGGGAAACTACTTTGCCGTCTCCGGAGAAAGCTATAAGGTTAAAGTCGTAAAATCGATAAAGATAAATAGCGATAGTTCTGCCATCGAGGCCGAATACGAGGTCATAAATTTAGACTCGAAGGAATTCTCTCCTTGGTTTGGGGTCGAATTTAATTACTCATTGAAAGACCCCCATTTAAATCGTATCGGCGAAGTGCACGACTTAAGGAATATAGATATAAATGATCAATGGTACGGAATAAGGATAGGCTTCGAATTCTCCAGGCCCACATCGTTTTGGTATTTTCCGATAGAGACGGTCTCGGAATCCGAAGTGGGGCTTGAGAGGACGTATCAGGAACTTTCACTGTTATTCCATTGGAATTTAAAGTTGGCGCCGAAAGATAAATGGTCCGTCAAATTTTTAAAGGACATTAGGGTCACCGAATAAAATGTTGCTTGAGAAAAAGATAATAATAAAAAATAAATCGGGGCTTCACGCGCGCCCCGCCGCGCTATTCGTGCAAATCGCGAATAGATACGATTCGGACGTAACCGTTAAAAAAGGAAAATTGGAAGTAAACGGCAAGTCGATTATGGGCATATTAATGTTAGCGGCGGAGGAGGGAAGCCAGGTCACGTTAAAGGTTGAAGGCGACGATGCCGAGAGGGCAATTTTAGAATTGGAAAAGCTTCTGTCGGGAGATATGGAAGCGCCGGTCGCGGAGAAGAAGAAATGATACTGAAAGGCATACCAGCATCGCCTGGGATTGCAATCGGAAAAGTTTTTATATTAGACAGCGAAATGTTTTCTATCGCAAAACGGGAAATCTCCGAACAGGATGTGCCCGAGGAGATAATGCGTTTTGAAAATTCTCTTATTCAGACAAGGCAGGAGATTTTGAAGATTCAGGAGCGCATCGCCGAAGAGTTGGGAGTCGAACATGCCGAGATATTCAATGCCCACCTTTTAGTTCTCGAGGACAGGACTTTAATCGAAGAGGTTATATCCAGATTAAAGAAGGAACTGTTATGTGTTGAATATATATTCGATGACGTTTTGAAAAAATATATCAACGCATTTTATAAAATGGAGGACGAATATCTAAAAGAACGCGTCGCCGATATCCGCGATGTGGGCAAAAGGGTATTAAGGCAATTAGTCGGCAAAAAACGCGAGATACTGTCGGATTTAAAGGAAAAGGTTATCATAGTAGCTTATGACTTATCGCCGTCCGATACCGCTTCTATGCATAAGAAGAACGTCATTGCATTCGCAACCGATATCGGCGGAAGGACTTCGCATACGGCCATTATGGCGAAGGCGCTTGAGATTCCCGCTGTTGTCGGAGTGGAGACGGCAACCAAAAACGCCAAGAGCGGCGATACTATAATCATCGACGGTTCGAATGGCATGGTGATTTTAAATCCGGATAATGATACCTTATCAAGATATGAACGGGAAAAGGTAAGGTTCGATGAATATGAAACGGTTTTATTTCAGCTTCGCGATTTAGCTTGCGTCACGCCGGACGGACGCAAAATCGAGCTCTCGGCGAATATCGAAATCCCGGATGAGATACCGTCGGTCAAATCCCACGGCGCTTCCGGGATCGGTTTATATAGGACGGAATTTTTCTATTTAAACCATGTGGATTTACCGACCGAAGAAGAACAGTACGACGCGTACAGACAGGTCGCACAACAGATAACTCCGTATCCGGTAATTATCAGGACGCTCGATTTAGGAGGAGATAAATTTTTGTCGCAACTTACCGTGCCGAAAGAGATGAATCCGTTTTTGGGTTGGAGGGCGATTAGATTCTGCTTGGCGCGCCCGGATATTTTCAAGGTACAGTTGAAAGCAATACTCAGGGCTTCAGTTCACGGAAAATTAAAGGTGATGTATCCTATGATTTCCGGGGTCGAAGAACTTCAGGCAGCGAACAAGATTCTGGATGAGGCGAAACAAGAGCTAAAGAAAAGGGGCATTTCATTCGATGAGGATATGGAAGTCGGCGCGATGATAGAGGTCCCGTCCGCTGCCTTGACTTGCGATATATTGGCGAAAGAGGTCGATTTCTTTTCCATAGGGACAAATGATTTGATACAATATTCCCTCGCCGTTGACAGGGTAAACGAGAAGATAGCGTACCTTTATGAGCCTGCCCATCCTGCGGTTTTGAGGTTGATAAAAAATATAATAGACACCGGCCATAACGCCAATATTTGGGTTGGGATGTGCGGCGAGATGGCAGGCGAACCCGCGTTTGGCCTTTTACTTTTGGGATTAGGACTGGATGAATTTTCCACGAGCCCGGTAAATATACCGCGCATAAAACAGCTTATAAGAACGGTTGAGTTTAAGACGGCACAGACGATTGCCAAGGAGGCATTAACTTTGTCGATGGGCCAGGAGGTTGAGGAATTCGCAAAGAAGAAGTTGAAGGAACTGGTGCCGGATTTATTACCTATATGATGACCAAGGAGACACAAGAATGAGAGCGCTTGACGACGTAAAAGATATTAAAAAAATAGATAAGTCCAATATGTTAGCTTTGCTTTTAGGATTTCCCGGCCAGTGCAGGCATGCTTTTAGGATAGGGGAATCTTTTTCGATACCTAAATCGTACACCGGAGTTAATAACATTGTGTTTTCCGGATTAGGCGGTTCGGCAATAGGTGCGGATTTGATACGTTCTTACGTAGTAGATGAAATCGAGATTCCCATATTTGTAAATAGAGACTATACTATTCCGAACTTCATCGGAAAAGATACTCTTTTTCTCGCCTGTAGTTATTCAGGCGATACGGAAGAGACGCTCGCTTCTTACGACGAAGCCAAAAAGAGGGGGGCTAAGGTAATCGCAATATCTTCGGGCGGGAAATTAGAGGCGGCCGCCATCAGGGACAAAATTCCTTTTATATCCATTCCGAAAGGATACCCTCCGAGGACAGCGCTCGGATACGCATTTTTTCCGTGGCTAGCAGTGTTATCGAAATTCGGATTTATTCGCGATAAGAAGAACGATATGGAAGAGACAATCTCGGTCATGGAGGATTTAGAAGGCAGCGTCTTAGGTCCGAACGTTAAGGCAAGTAAAAATATCGCGAAACGACTGGCTTCGGATTTACTCGGAAAATACGTTATTATCTATTCCGCAGGCAAGCATTTTGATGCGGTGATAACCAGATGGAGGGGGCAACTCGCGGAGAATTCCAAGACGCTTGCTTCCACTCATCTTTTTCCTGAGATGAATCATAATGAGACGGTCGGGTGGGAGAACCCGAAGAGGCTGCTTAAGGATTTCGTCGTGGTCATCTTAAGGGACGAGGACGAGCATCCGCGCGTAGCGAAGAGGATAGATATAACCAAGTCGATAATCAAGAAAAAATCGCCGATTATAGAAATAAGGTCGAAGGGCAAAAGATTGCTCTCCAGGATGTTTTATCTGATATATATGGGAGATTTTATGAGCTATTATCTGGCTATCCTAAACGGCATCGACCCTACCCCCGTCGATGCAGTTACTTATCTTAAGAAAGAATTAAGCAAATTTAAATGAACCCCGTTAGAAACTATTTATTTAACGGGGCAGAATTGAGGAGGTTTCTAACGTGGTGAAGGCGCTTATTTTAGCGGCGGGTTACGCTACGAGATTATATCCCCTCACGAAAGAGAAGCCCAAGCCTTTGTTGTTGGTCGGAGAAAGGCCGATAATAGACCATCTGATTCAAAAGCTTGATGAAATAGATGATTTGGATACGATATACGTCGTCACCAATCAGAAATTTTATCATCTCTTTGAAGATTGGCTTAAAAATTTAAAAGCGAAAAAGCAAATCGTATTGGTAAACGACGGGACTACAAAACATGAGAATAGGCTAGGAGCAATAGGCGATATCGAATTGGCGCTTCGCTGGAAAAGAATTTCGGACGACCTTCTGGTTGTAGCCGGCGATAATATTTTTGAGTGGGACCTAAAGGGATTCACCGATTACGCAAAAGCAGAACCGGGTTATTTTGCGATGGGAGTATATGATATAAAAGAGAAGAAGAAAGCCTCGAAATACGGAGTGGTTGAAATTGACGATAAAGGCTGCATCAAAAACTTAAGGGAGAAACCCGAAGAACCTGCCACATCTTTGGTAGCGACGGGCATATATTATTTCCCAAAGGATGAATTTAATTTGATAACGGCATATTTAAAAGTCGGCAGAGAAAAGGATGCGCCCGGTAACTTCATCCATTGGTTATTAAAAAGCCGTAAAGTAAGATGTTATAGTTTCAGGGGAGTCTGGTATGATATCGGAGATAAGGATTCTTACCGCAAGGCAAATTTGAAATTTTCTACCTCAAAAAAAATTTAGGAAAGGAGAATCAAAAATGACAAAACATAAGTATTTATTTACGTCCGAATCTGTAACCGAAGGGCATCCCGATAAAGTCTGCGACCAGATTTCTGACGGCGTGTTGGATGAAGTATTGAAAGCGGACCCCAACGGAAGAGTCGCCTGCGAGACCTACGTTACGATGGGGCTGATTATTGTAGGAGGGGAGATAACGACAAAGGCGTATATCCACATACATAGATTATGCCGCGATATCTTGAAGGAAATAGGTTATACTCACCCGAAATACGGTTTCGATTATGAGACCTGCGCCATACTTAATGCGATACACTCGCAGTCTCCTGATATAGCGCAGGGTGTAGATAGAGGCGGCGCCGGGGACCAAGGGTTGATGTTCGGATACGCATGCCGCGAGACCGAGGAATTGATGCCGCTTCCGATTACGCTTGCGCATAAATTATCCCTAAGGCTTGCCGAGGCAAGGAAAAAGAACATATTGAAATACCTGGGGCCCGACGGAAAATCGCAGGTTACCGTCGAATATGATGACGGAAAACCGAAGAGTGTTACGAATGTAGTTATCGCCTGTCAGCATACGGATGAGGTTGTCAACTCCAAAAATCAATTTTCAAAGAAAGCCCGTCAGGAAGTTATTGATGTGGTCGTAAAACCCGTCATAAAAGAATATCTATCCAAAGATACAAAGTTTTTCGTAAACGAGACAGGGACATTTTTAATAGGTGGCCCCCAATGCGATACGGGTATGACGGGTAGAAAGATAATCGTAGATACTTACGGCGGGACAATACCTCACGGCGGCGGCGCTTTCTCAGGAAAGGACCCGACGAAAGTGGACCGTTCCGCGACGTATATGATGAGGTATATCGCGAAGAATATAGTCGCGGCGGGATTGGCAGACAAATGCATGCTGCAGATTGCTTATGTAATCGGAGTGGCTGACCCGATATCGATAATGGTTAATACTTTTGGAACGGGAAAGGTATCGGAGGAAAGATTGAAAAAATTGATACGCGATAATTTCGATCTGACTCCAAGCGGTATTATAGAGACGCTCGATCTTAGGAAGCCGATATACAGGAAGACCGCTGCCTACGGTCATTTCGGCAGGAGAGAAGAGGGCTTTACGTGGGAACGAACCGATAAGGCTAAGATGCTTGCGAGGCATGCATGAGATATCACATAAAAGATATTAATTTAAGCAAAAAAGGGAGATTGCGTATTGAATGGGCCGATGAGAATATGCCGGTCCTAAAGTTGATTCGTGAAAGGTTCGGGAAAGAAAAACCGTTAAAGGGCGTTAAGATCTCCTGTTGTTTGCACGTCACTACCGAATCGGCAAGTTTGTTGTTGACGCTTAAAGCGGGCGGCGCAGATTGCGTATTATGCGCCTCTAATCCGTTGTCGACGCAGGACGACGTTGCCGCGTCGCTTGTAAAGGATTTTAAAATTCCGGTATTCGCGATAAAAGGCGAAAACAGCAAGATATATTATAAGCATATAAATGCGGCGCTCGACCATAAACCAAACATCACGATGGACGACGGCGCGGATCTGGTTTCGACCATTCATCAAAAAAGGCGCGATTTGGTTAAGGGAATTTTGGCCGGAACAGAGGAGACGACAACGGGCGTTATTCGATTGAAAAGCTTGGAGGCTAAAAGGCTTTTGCTCTTTCCTATAATCGCGGTAAACGACGCGAATACGAAGCACTTATTTGACAATAGATACGGAACGGGCCAATCGACGATAGACGGCATACTCCGGGCGACAAATAAATTGATCGCGGGGACTAATTTTGTGGTCGCGGGATACGGTTGGTGCGGCAAAGGCGTAGCGCAGAGGGCGAAGGGGATGGGCGCAAACGTTATTATAACAGAGGTCGAGGCGTTGCGCGCACTGGAAGCCGTGATGGACGGATTCAGGGTCATGACGGTTAAAGAGGCGAGCAAAGTAGGCGATATCTTTATTACCTTAACGGGCGACCGCAGCGTCTTAAGGAGCGAACATTTCAAATTAATGAAGGACGGCGCAATTATCTGTAACGCGGGCCATTTTAACGTCGAGATAGATATCCCAGCGCTTGAGAAGATGAGCAAGAGAAAGAGGCGAATCAGAGAATATGTAGAGGAATATACATTGAAGGACGCAAGGAGAATCAACCTCTTAGGCGAAGGAAGGCTCATAAATTTATCCGCTGCAGAAGGTCATCCTGCGCAGGTTATGGATATGTCGTTTGCGAATCAGGCGCTTTCCGCCGAATTCGTAAAATTAAATTCGCAGCGCCTGCAAAATAAAGTTTATTCGGTTCCTAAGGAAATAGACGAAAAGATAGCGGCCCTTAAGTTAAAATCTATGAATGTGGCAATCGATAACCTTACGCCCGAACAGAAAATATATCTTTCTTCATGGGAATTGGGGACATAAAAATCCAAAAATCAAAGATTAAAACGATAGGAGTTTTAACATCCGGCGGTGATTCTTCGGGGATGAATGCCGCAATACGCGCGGTTGTAAGGTGCGCTATTCATAACGGGTTAAAAGTCATCGGCATAAACAGGGGTTACGCCGGATTAATCGACGGAGATTTTGTAATATTAGAGAAACGCTCAGTTTCGAATATCATCGGCAGAGGAGGCACGATTTTAAAGACGGCGCGCTCGAAAGAATTTATGACACGAGCGGGACAGAAAAAAGCGGTGGATAATTTAAAAGCGGAAGGCATCGATTGTTTGATAGTTATCGGCGGCGACGGTTCGTATCGCGGAGCGGAAGCGCTGAACAGAATTTGGAAATTTCCGACGATATGCGTGCCTGCCTCAATCGATAACGATATTTACGGCACGGATTATTCGATAGGCGCGGATACGGCGGTCAACGTTGCGCTCGACGCCATAGATAAAATCCGCGATACCGCAACGAGCCTTGAGAGAATATTTGTTATAGAGGTAATGGGCCGTTCCTGCGGCTATATCGCCCAACGGGTTGCGCTTGCGGGCGGGGCAGAGGACGTTATCATACCCGAAAGGCGTTTTGATTTAAACGTAATTGCAGAAGAGATAAAAGAAGGATACGAGCAGGGTAAAGCGAGTTGGCTTATAATTGTTGCCGAAGGCGCTACTTCGGCGCAAAAAGTCGCCGAAGCTATAAAAAGGAATACAAAACTTGATGCCCGCGTTACAGTCCTTGGACATATCCAGAGGGGCGGAAGTCCTACGGCGCTCGATAGGATAATCGCGGCAAAACTGGCGGTTGCCGCGGTTGAGTTAGCTATGAGAGGCAAAAACAGTATCGCCGTGGGCGTAGTTAACGACAAAATAAAAATAACAGGTCTGCGGACGGCTTGCAAGAGGTGCAAGAAGATAGATAGCAAAATCTTCAGGCTTATACGGATATTAACTTAAAAGCGAAACCAATTCCACCTACGAGGTGGAATTGGTGGGGTGGAAGGAGAGAAAATGGGTTTTATTTCATCGAAGAAATTATTCGAGAAGGCGTATAAAGAGCAATATGCGGTCGGAGCGTTTAACATTAATAATATGGAAATATTGCAGGGGATAACCGAGGCGATAGCGGAAGAAAAGGCTCCTGTAATATTGCAAGTCTCAGCGGGAGCGCGTAAATATGCCCGCCACGAATATCTTATACATTTGGTTCAAGCGGCAATGGAATCTACGAAGATAGATTGCGTATTGCATCTCGATCACGGAGAGGATTTCGAGATATGCAAGGCCTGTGTTGACGGCGGTTTTACATCCGTTATGATCGACGGTTCGAAATTTCCATTCGAAGAGAATATAGCGCTTACAAAAAAGGTTGCGGATTATGCCCATTTGAAGGGCGTGCCTGTCGAGGCCGAGCTCGGGAAGCTGGCAGGGGTGGAGGATAACATATCCGTTGCCGCAAAGGATGTTATATTTACCGACCCGGCACAGGCGGAGGAATTCGTGAAGCGCACAGGTTGCGATTCGCTGGCGGTTGCGATAGGCACCAGCCACGGCGCGTATAAATTCAAAGGTGAACCGAAATTGGATTTTGAGAGGTTGGATAAAATACGAAAATTATTGCCGGGTTTCCCGTTGGTCCTTCACGGCGCATCAAGCGCGCCGGAAGACTTAGTCAGAATCTGCAACGACTACGGAGGCAAAATTCCGGGCGCCAGAGGCGTTCCGGAAGAGATGATTGCGAAGGCAACGCAGATGGGCGTTTGCAAGGTTAATATCGATACCGACCTTCGCCTTGCGATGACAGGCGCGATTAGGAAAGTCTTTGCCGAAAATCCGTCTGAATTCGATCCGCGTAAATACTTAGGCCCTGCCCGCGATGCAATAAAGCAGGTTGTCAAGCGAAAGGTTAAAGTTTTAGGTTGTGCAGGGAAGGCTTAGACGCGGATTTTTCTTATTAAGGTAATACCAAGCCCGCAGAAAATTATATTTGCCGACCAGGCGGATATTATGGGGGGCAGAAAACCGCCTTTCCCAAGCGCAATGGAAATCGCATTTACACCGTAGAAACTCACCGCGATAGCTATCGAGATCCCCATGCTCATAATCGCACCCGCTCTGCTTCTTTTTAAAGCGAACGGTATTCCGATCAGCATAATGACAATGCTCATAAACGGAAGGGCGAGTTTCTGATGCAGGTCTACCAGTAATCTATTCGCTGTCCGTTCGCTTCCGAACGAAAGCAGGCGTATATAATCCTTTAACTGGGAATAGCTCATAACTTCTGGTTGCGTCTGATGTTTTAAAAGGCCTTCGGGTTTTTCGTAGAATCGCAATATCTTCGTTTTGAATATTAACGGCTCGCCGATAACCGCCCCGTCTTTATCGAACCTATAAATGACACAACTGTAAAATCTCCAGTTCTGCCCTAGCCACTCCATCTTTTCGGCGGTTATTTTTCTCCTCAAGACCTGATTTACGTCATGTTCTAATATTATCACATCCTGCAGTATTTTAGTTTGGATGTCGTAATACCTTGCGTAAAACATCTTCCCGTCTTTTGCGAATACGGTGATATTTTCTAATCTGTTCGTTTTTTCCTTTTGGCCCTTTTCAAACCTTGTTTCTTTAATAGTATTCGCGACGACCGCGGCCTCCGACACTAATCTGTCGTTTACGAAATAAATCGCTGAACTAATAAGCGCTCCCATAAGTAAGAGCGGCGCGATGATGCGCAATGTATTTATTCCGCTTGCCCTCAACGCAACTATTTCGTTATGGCGGTTTAGGTTTCCTAAGAGAAATACCGTGGCTAATAATACGGCGAACGGCGTCGATTGCACGAAGATCAAAGGCAAAGAGGATAGATAGTAGGTCCTGACAACGGAAAAGGGGATATCCTGTTTTATTACCTCATCTAAATGGCCGAACAGGTCGATTATTACATAGAGGAATAAAAATATGAAGAGGCAATAGAAAAACGGCGCTATAAATCCCTTTATGATATATCTGTCTATTATTTTCACCCCGCACCTTCTTTCTTATTCGCTCCGTATTTTTTAATACTCATGTTTTTAAAACTTGAATATAGAGAAGGTGCGGGGTTCATGTCTCTATCGTTGCGCCATCCTGAAGATTAAGACGAGTCCGATTACGCCCAAGATTATATTCGGAAGCCAGATTCCGAGAGCGGGGTTTAAAGTGCCTTTAATCGAAAACGCCTCTCCGCCTAAAAGTAGTATGTAGTATAATACGATTACGCAAAGGCTCAATCCGAAACCTATCGCCCTTTCTCCTCGGCGAGCCATAAGGGCTAAGGGTACCCCTATTAATATGAAGATTAACGACGAGAAGGAGTATGAGATTTTTTTATGAACCTCTATAATCAGAGGGGTTGGATTTACCCCTTCTGCGGTAAGTTTTCTTGTCTCGTTTTTTAGTTCTATAATTGACATGTCGGATTTCTTCTTCTCGATATTTAACTCCCTGCCTTCTTTTAGGTCGAGCGTCATATAATACGTCTTAAAATTGAGTTTATAAAAGTTGCCCGGGTCCCTCGGATTCGGCTCGTCGCTCGTGCCGTTCATCAACTTCAAACGTATCACGTCTTTCTCGGGGATGGAGGTGAATTCTCCTTTTGCTGCGATAATCGTCCGAGTGGGACGTCCTTCCTGCGGTTGATATATTCTGATATTGGTGAGTTTGTTTTTTTCTATTCCGTAGACGAAGATTATATAATTTTTAAACGCCTTGATAAATGTCCCTGCCTCTAAGTATGCCGTTGGGTTTTTGACGCCTATTTGGGCGATAAGCTTTCGAGACGCGAAGCGCAGGCGAGGCAGTATCCAATCGTTTAGCTCAACCGATATCAGGCTTATTATTAACCCGACGATGACGAGAGGGAAGATGAGCTTGTACAGGCTTATTCCGCTCGCCTTCATGGCCGTGATTTCATTATCTGCCGCGAGCCTTCCGAAACTAAGCAGCGTCCCGGTCAATACGGCCATCGGTATGGTGAAGGTAAACAGCCACGGGAGCATATAAAGAAATAATTTGAAGACCGAGAAAAAATCGACGCCTTTGTTGATTACGAGGTCTGCCAATTTTATTATGTTGCCGAGCAACATAACGAAGGTAAATACCACGAACGCGAAGAAAAACGGCCCGGCCAACTCTTTTAGTATGTATCTTCTTAAAATTTTCATAACTTTAATTTCCTCGCGCCAAGGCGAATGCTATTATCTTCTTAGCGCCGGCATTTTTAAGGGATTTTGCGCATTCGTGCAGGGTAGCGCCGGTTGTAAAAACATCGTCTATCAATAGCACGGTCCTATCTTCAAAGCCGCTGCGCCTTTTCGCAAGAAAAGCGTCCTTTACGTTTTTTAAACGGTCCCCTTTCTTTAATTCCGTTTGCGGAAGGGTATATTTTATTCGTCTGATTTTATTTTTTAGAATTTTTTTATCGAGCCTTTTTGCCAGGTAAGTTGCAAGCGCTTCTGACTGATTAAACTCCCGCTCTCGCAACTTTACCGGATGCAATGGCACAGGGACTATCAAGTCTATTTCATGAGAGTTTATATTTTTATCGGCAAAATCGGCCATTATTTCTCCCAGCAGATTTACCATTTGGACCTTGCCTTCGTATTTGAAGAGTTGAATACATTGTTTCATCGTCTCATCGTAAGTTGTGGCATAGAAGGCACGGTCGAAGGCAAACCCTTCGCAGTCGTCTTCTATAGAGCAAAGGGTTGCGTTGATACGGATTTTACTCCAACAGGTTTCGCAAATAAGGCTAGGGCGTTGCCCGTCTCCTAATTTATAATTACAGAGCAGGCACGTTTGTGGATATAAGAGATTGAGTAATGTATACCAAAGATTGCTGATCGCAGCGAAAAACGGCCTTAACATTTATTATAAAATAACATAATAATCAGGGCATGTCAAGGCGGCATTAAATTGACTTAATCGTTATAAGAACGTATAATATCTTTAAACATAAAAGGGGGGGTAAAGATGGAGAAGAGGCCTTTTAAGAGGCGGAGGTATTTTATAAAGGCGGGTCTTCAGCTAAGATATATGTCTACGATTATCCTTTGTATGTTAGTCGCTTCTTTAGTAGCGGGTTATCTCTTATATTTCGGCATCTGGAGTGCGGTGATCCCGGAATTCTCAGAAGTGAAATTAGCGGAGAAGCTAGAGATAGCTTCCCGGATGCGCGATTACGAACAGGTCCGACGAGGCATACAGGAAGACAAGACGTTGAGCATTTTTAGAGAAGCGAAGCTGTTAAGCGCTCATGAACAGACGGTGGTGGCAAATATTTTAAAAACGGCAAATTTAAAACTAATTCCGAAGCTTATAATCTTTGTTTTGGCGGTGGCATTCGCGAGCATCTTCGTCTCCCATAAACTAGCCGGGCCCATATATCGATTCGAGAAAGAGGCTAAAGCCATAGGCGAGGGCGATTTGACCGTGAAATTTAAGTTAAGAAAAGGCGATGAGCTTAAAGAACTGGCAGATGCGCTCGAGAAGATGGTGGGCTTTTTAAGGAGTAAAATTGCCAATGCTTTAAGGTCCGTGAAAGATATTTCAGATGGTTTAGAGAAATTATCTTTAAAGGCAGGTGAAAGTGCCGAAGATAAACGGACGATTTTGAGCATAAAGACTGGGTTAAGTAAACTTGAAGAAGGCCTTTCGAGTTTCAGGATAAATGTTTAAAAAGGCTTCGATATTTTTATTAATCCTGAATTTAATCTCTTTCATCGCTTCACCGTTAAGCGTTGCGCAGCCGTTTAACCCGCCTAATATTTCTAAATCCGACGATGAGTTCCTGGATAAGATAGAACGCGATACCTTTAGGTACTTTTGGGAAAAGGCAGACCCGAAGACCGGTTTGATAGCCGACTCCAGCATTTCGGGTTCGCCGTGTAGCATAGCCGCCGTCGGATTTGGGTTGACCGCAATTTGCATCGCGCAAAGCAGGGGTTGGGTGACTTATAAAGAGGCATACGTCAGGGTTTTTAAGACGTTGAAGACTTTCAAAAATCTCCTTAAAAACGAACACGGATTTTATTATCATTATGTTGATATGAGGACCGGTAAGCGGGCTTGGTCATCCGAGGTTTCGTCGATAGATACCGCGCTGTTTTTGGCGGGCGCTTTATTTGCGGCGCAATATTTTAAGGGAACGCAAATAGAACGCATCGCTAAATATCTGTATGAGCGCGTGAATTGGAAATGGATGATGAACGATACGGATTTGATCTGTATGGGCTGGAATCCCAAAGAAGGCTTTTTAGATGTCTATTGGGATTGGTATAGCGAGGGAATAATAATATATGCATTAGCGGTAGGTTCTCCTACATATCCCGTGCCCGCGGATTCGTGGTTTAAATGGAGGAGGCCGAAAGGCGAATACGCAGGATATAAAGTAGTATATTCGTTTTTCGGAAGTCTGTTTACATATCAGTTTGCGCATTCGTGGATAGATTTCAGAAATTTATACGAGGGCGACTTAAACTATTGGCAGAATTCGATAAATGCCGCAATGGCAAACAGGCAGTTTTGTATAGACAATTCTAGTCAATACAAAGGATACGCAGAAGATAGCTGGGGCTTGACGGCAGGCGACGGCCCGGACGGATATAAGGGTTACGGCGCAAAACCGGCGGAGAACTTAAGTCACGATGGGACAATTAATCCTTACGGAATGGTCGCCTCGATTCCTTTGGTTCCGGATTTAGCGATAAAATCGCTAAAGGCGATTTATGAAAAATACGGCGACAAGGTCTATGGAGAATACGGTTTTAAGGCGGGGTTTAACGTTGATAAAATTTGGTGGAGCAAAAATTATATCGGAATCGACGAAGGGGTAAGCATCTTGATGATAGAGAATTACAGGACAGGGATGGTATGGGAATATTTTATGCGAAGCCCTTATGTAAAGGCCTGGATTAACTTGACAAATTTAATCGGATATGATAATATTTAAATAATGAGAATCACCACGCAAGGAGAATACGGTTTAAGGTGTATAAGGGCGCTTACCAGAAACAGTGCGCCCCTTTCCATAAAGGAAGTTTCAACGTCCGAGAAACTCTCAAAACCTTATGTGGAGCAGCTCTTTCTTAAACTGCGAAGGGCCGGGCTAATAAGGTCTTTAAGGGGTCCCAAGGGCGGCTATGTTTTGGCGAAATCCCCGTCGCGGATAAAAGTGAACGAAATAATAAAGGCCCTTGAGGGAGACACGTTTGAGGTGATATGCGAGAGAAGGAAGAGCCGCTGTATTCACATCGATGAATGCTCTTTACGTCCGCTTTGGAAGGCGTTAAAAGAGAGGGTGGATGATTTATTGGAAAAGGTAACGTTGCAGACTCTTCACGGAGAGGAAATAGAAGTTACAAAACGCTTACGAGGGTTATAATTTTATAAGGAGGGGGTGATTAAATGGGTTGTGGAAGCTGCGGGCCGAAGCCAAAGAAGAAACGAAAGAAAAGATAGCTTGCTTAAGATTTAAAGGGCCGTTCAAGAGTTACCTTTTAATTGAGCGGCCTTTTAAATCAAAAAGTACCTAACAAAATTTATCTGGTATATTATATCCCTTTACAGTTGATTTCAGTTTGAGAATATGATAATATTTAAATAATGAGAATAACTACACAAGGAGAATACGGTTTAAGGTGTATAAGGGCGCTTACCAGAAGCAGTGCGCCCCTTTCCATAAAGGAAGTTTCAACGTCCGAGAAGCTCTCAAAACCTTATGTGGAGCAGCTCTTTCTTAAACTGCGAAGGGCCGGGCTAA
>CAZXJX010000010.1:11549-18478 GCA_964641235.1 uncultured Planctomycetia bacterium | reverse complement strand
CGGGATGGCAAACATCAAAAATACCGTATTCCATAGGAACTTCCAGAAGTTATAATCGTTTGGGATAATATGCCCGTTCTCTGAATGAAAACCGAGAAGATTTACGAAATTGGATAAACCTACAAATTTAGGAGGCCAGGTTATAATGTCCCACTCGTAGAAGCTCAACAGCAAAGAAACAAAAACCGGCAAGAAGGTAAAAACTAAAAAGCCCAAAAGATTCGGCGTCAAAAAAAGATAAGCCGCTATCGATTCCTTTGTGTTCGATTTAAACTCTTTCAACCGTTAGTTCACTCGCCTCCAGTGAGTTCCGTCTTTTTCGTCTTCGAGGATTATCCCCTTGCGCTTCAAGTCCTCTCTTATTTCGTCCGCTTCGGTGAACTTGCGTTGTTTGCGCAATTCCTTACGATGCCTAATAGCGGTTTGTATTTCTAAATCGGATACCTCTTTTGAGCTACTCTGAAAAGTTAATCCGAGTATTCCGCCTAATTCTAAGATGGTATCTTTTGCATACTTTAAGATAAATTTATACATCTCGGTTTTTTTGTCTAAAACTTTATTGCAGGTACTTACCAGATCGAACAATGCGCCAATAGCCAGCGGAGCATTAAAATTGTCGTCCATTGCTTCTTCAAAACGCTTTTTAAGCCTAAGGATATCCGCGTTTGAAGTATCAACGTCACCGATTATTATCTCCCTGTCGATTTTATTAAATAAGACCGTGAACCTCTCATAAGCATTCTTGGTGGCTTCCATCTTCTCCCAGGAAAAATCTATCGGGTGAGAATAATGAGCGCCTAAGAAAAATAATTTCAATATATCGGATGAATAGCGGCTGAGGACATCTTTTATGGTTATATAATTGCCCGCGGATTTCGACATCTTCTCGCCGTTTATCGTAAGAAGGCCGTTATGCATCCAGTAATTCGCGAACGGTTTTCCCATTGCGCATTCGGATTGGGCGATTTCATTCTCGTGATGAGGGAATATTAAATCTAGCCCCCCGCCGTGGATATCAAAGTTCTCTCCTAAGTATTTCGTCGACATAACCGAACATTCGATATGCCAGCCAGGCCTTCCTTTCCCCCACGGCGATTGCCACTCGGGCTCATTTTCTTTGGCCGACTTCCATAACGCAAAATCCAGCGGGTCTTTCTTTTTCTCTTCGACTTCGATTCGTGCACCCTCTAACATCTGGTCGAGGTTTTGATGCGACAGCTGTCCGTATTTTTTATATTTTCTAACTTCGAAATAAACGTCACCGTTCGAGTCGTAAGCATATCCGTTCTTGATAAGGGTTTCTATCATCCCGACCATATCTTGGATATGCTCGGTTGCCTTCGGTTCTTTATCCGCCCTTTCAATGCCAAGCGCATCCATATCTTCATAGAAACGCATGGTGTAACGCTCGGCAACTTGCTTGACCGCATCGTTCAAACTTAGATCCGCCAACAGCGTATTCGAAGCGGTTAATTCCTCGTGCGCCTTATCGATTATTTTATCGTCGACGTCGGTTATATTCTTAACGAAATTTACGCTATATCCTCGGTATTTAAAATATCGCCTGATGACATCAAATATAAATGCGCTTCGCGCGTGGCCTATATGGCATTCGTCGTAAACCGTAACGCCGCAAACGTACATCTTGACTTCACCGGGTGTTATGGGCTTAAACTCCTCAATATTGCCGGTTAATGTATTATAAATTGCGATTGCCATAAAATTCTAATTTTAACTCGCTAAATTTCCTAACCCTTCCGATGTTTCTTTAATTCTGACTCGATGTGGTCTATTTCGTGTTGCAATTTATCCAACGCCTGCGCTAAAGGATCCGGCAGGCTCGTATGGTCTAATTTTATCCCCGGAAAAGTCTTGCCTTCCTGTTTTACTATCCTACCCGGAACGCCGACAACGGTCGAATCCGCAGGCACGTCTCTTATTACTACGGCATTAGCGCCGATTACAACGTCATCTCCTATATTGATATTGCCGAGCACCTTTGCGCCCGCGCCCACGACGACGTTATCGCCTAACGTAGGATGGCGTTTGCCCCTTTCCTTGCCTGTCCCGCCTAAAGTTACGCCTTGGAATAGCGTGACATTATCTCCCAATATCGAAGTCTCGCCTATGACCACACCCATCCCGTGGTCGATAAATAGCCCCTTGCCTATTCTAGCTCCGGGATGAATTTCAATCCCTGTAATATGCCGAATAAGTTGCGAAATCAGACGCGGCAGTATCGGAATTTTCAACAAATACAAAATGTGCGCTATCCGATAGAAGACTATCGCATGCAGTCCCGAATATAATAAAACTATCTCTAAGATATTGCGTGCTGCCGGATCGCGTTCAAATGCAGCCTTGATTTCCTCCTTGAAAAGAATCGCAATCAAAAATATGACTGTAGCGAAGACTAAAATTACGATTATAAAAATATTAACCATCTATTTTACTCCTTCAACGGATACGACCGCATAGGCCGCTATCGCCTCGCCTCTTCCTAAGGAGCCGACGCCTTCCTGTGTGGTCGCCTTTATATTTACCGCCTCTTTTGATATCCCCAACGTATGCGAAATAATCTCTTTCATCTTATTTTTAAACGGTTCTAACTTAGGCTCCTCAAGGACGAGCGTCGAATCGACATTTATTACCCTAAAGCCGCTCGTTTTAAGCGTCGCGTTCACCTTACTCAACAACTCAGTGCTCTGTGCATCCTTAAAAGCGGGGTCGGTATTCGGAAAGTGCATCCCTATATCGCCCTTTCCGATTGCGCCCAAAATCGCATCGCATATGGCATGCAATAAAACATCCGCATCGGAATAACCATCGAGACCTTTTATATAAGGGATTTCGACTCCTCCTAATACCAACCTTCTTCCCTCAACGAGCCTATGAATATCGTAACCTAATCCTATCCGCATTTTATTCAATTAACGACCTTGCGTATTTTAAATCCTCAACCGTTGTTATCTTTATATTTCTGTATGAGCCCGCCACGGCCTTGACTTTTACTCCAAGCCTCTCAACTAAAACGGAATCGTCCGTCGCATCAATTCCGTCGTCAAATGCCTTTTTATAAGCTCTCAGCAAAATATCCTTTTTAAATGCCTGCGGAGTTTGCACTTCGACCAGCGATTCCCGTTTTAAAGTTGCGGTTACAAAATCGCCTTTCTCAATCTCTTTTATTGTGGGTTTTACCGGTACGCAAGTTATCGCTGCGCCGAACGTCTTCGCCCCTTCTATAACGGAGGAGATTATCTTATTATCTAAAAAAGGGCGAACGCCATCGTGAACTACGACGTAATCCACATCCCCGCTCACCTCGGAAAGACCGTTATTAACCGAATCCATCCGGCGCTTCCCGCCTAGCGTTATTTTTTTTATCTTCTTTAACCTGTTCTTTTTTGTTAACGAACGCGCTTTCGCAAGGTCCGCTTCATTTAGAACGAGTATTATCTCATCGATATAAGCCGATTTATCAAGCGCCGTCAGAGTGCGGGCGAGGATGGGTTCTTTTCCGATAACGATAAATGGTTTATGGATTTTTGAACCTAACCTCTCGCCCTTTCCGGCTGCCGGAACTATTGCGGCCACTTTCATATTTATTTTTCTCCTCGTTGCGATTCAAGTCTCGTAAATATCATCCTGCCCGCTGCGGTCTGAAGGACAGAGGTCACGATAACCTTGACCGTTTGTCCTATTATGTGCCGTGCATTATCGACCACCACCATCGTCCCGTCATCGAGATAAGCTACTGCCTGGTTATATTCCTTGCCCTCTTTAATTAGTTTCACTTCCATTAACTCTCCGGGCAATACGACCGGCTTTAAAGCGTTGGCAAGCTCATTTATATTTAAAATGGATACGCCCTGAAGTTCGGCAATCTTATTTAAATTGTAGTCGTTGGTGAAGATCTTCGCGCCGAGAATTTTGCTCAATTTTATGAGTTTCGAATCAACGTCCTGAAGTTCGGAAAAATCCTCCTCATGGATTTTTACGTCCATGTAGCTTAATTTCCGTATCTTATTTAACATATCGAGCCCGCGTCGCCCCCGATTCCTCTTTATGGGGTCCGGAGAATCCGCGATCTGTTGCAATTCTTTTAAAACGAACCTCGGAATTACAAGCTTTCCCTCAATGAATTTTGTATGGCATATATCTGCTATTCTGCCATCGATAATTACGGATGTATCGAGGAGGATTATCTCCTCTTTTTGGTCTTCCCTTTTTAATTTTACGTAGGGGATTATTATATTAAATTCGTCCCTGCCCCTCATCGCCATTATCATCCCTAAATAACAGAAGATAAGCGTAAGCAGAACTTGTAATGTCGACTGAAATTCTACGCCCATCGGAAGAAACGCGAGTCCCCACATTATAATCCTCGCAAAAAGTATTCCGAATATCAGGCCGAAGACCATTGCCGACAACCCCCTGACTGAAACCTTTTTCAGAGAAATCTCCATGAAGATTATAACTAATGCGAGCAATGTACCTAACCCTATCCCTGTAAGAGGGGCAAATTTGCCGAGGCCCTTTAACAAATCGCCAATCTGAAAACCAAATATAGAACATAATACAATAAAAAAAATTCTAATTAATATCAGAGTCACCTATTCTTTCACCTCCTCTCTTTTATAATGTTCCTATTTCTCTCCTCTCGGTTTTTGCAGTAATTTCCAAGGATGAGCCTTAAGGTCCTTAACGAGTCCCTCTAAATCCTTTGCAATTTCGTCACTCATCAATAACTTTCCTACGGTGCCTTCGCCGGATTTGACTTTATCCATAACGACATTTGCGGAACCAATCAATTTCCTCAAGTCCAGCATCGTCGCCTTAAACGCCTCTTGCGTCTGCGGGTCTCCGACTACTTTGTTTAAATGTTTTATCGTCTCGTTCAAGCCCGAGGCTATCTCATAACCCTTCTCCGTCAACTTTTCAACCGGAACCGATTCCCTTCCTTGTAAACTTTCGCCGGATTTAAGGATTCTTTTGCCCGTTGTCCCCGGTAAAATTTCAACATATTTTTCTCCTATTAAACCCAAGGTATTTATGAACGCCTCCGCATCCTCTTCAACCTTGGCGCCTTTATCCAACGAAACGGTCAGCTCTACAACGGTCTTCTGTTTCGCCTCGTCAAAGATGATATCGATATCTTTAACTTCGCCGACTTGAACGCCGGCTAATCTTACGGGAGCCGCTTTCTCAACTCCGTTTGCAAAGTCAAAAAGCAGTTTTATGGCATACCTTTGCTGGAAGTATTTTATCTCCCCAATAGAGAATATTATCGAAATCAAAATCGCGATTCCTATAGCGACGAAAATGCCTACCTTAAACTCCAGATCCATCCTTTTCATTCTTCTGCTCCTCCATTAGCTATAAACCATAAACTAACTCTCTTCAGTTATCGGGCCGACAGCGGCACCGGTTATAAATTGGCGAACGATCGGATTTTTTGTATTTTTTATCTCATCGGGCGTTCCCGCTTCTATTATCTTCCCTTTATACAGCATCGCTATTCTATCGGCAATTTTATACGCAGAGGTCATATCATGCGTAACCGCAACAGCCGTGGTCTTCAATTTGCTCTGTAATTCCTGGATTAAATCATTTACGGCATCGCCCATTATCGGGTCAACTCCGGTCGTCGGCTCATCGTATAATATTATCTTCGGGTTCATGCAAATAGCGCGCGCTAATCCCGTGCGTTTTCTCATGCCTCCGGATAATTCCGAAATCCTCAAATTCTCAATCCCCCGTAATCCCACCATCTCCAAACATTCCGCAACCCTCTTGTTAATTGACTTATCGTCGAGTTTCGTATGTTCTATCAAATTGAAACCCACATTTTCGCGGACGTTAAGCGAATCGAACAATGCCGCTCCTTGAAATAACATGCCGAATTTCAGCCTCAGTTTATTTAACTCTTTTCCGTTAAGCCTGGTTATATCCTGGTCGTCTATTACTACCTGGCCGGAATCCGGTTTCATAATCCCGATTATATGCTTTAAGAGCACGCTTTTCCCGCACCCCGAACGGCCGATGATAACTATCGTCTCGCCGTCTTTGATGGTGAGGTTCGCATTATCTAAAACTACGTGGTCCTCAAATGACTTACATAAGTTTACTATTTCTATCATCTCTTAGAATGAAAACCCGAAATAAAATAAAGCCGTAAATAAGCAGTCGGCTGCAATTACGAGGATAAAAGAGGTGACTACCGCTTTAGTAGTAGCTGCGCCGACACCCTCAGCGCCGCCCTCAACCCTCATTCCCTCATAACACGCTATTGTACAAATTATCATCGCGAAGGCAAAGGATTTAATCAATCCTGTCATAATATCTTTCAACTTCAATGGATTCCACGTCATATCCATATAAAGGTTGTGCGGTATATTTAACTTCCAAACTCCTACGATATAGCCTCCGAATATCCCTATTATATCGGCGTAAATAGTCAAAAGCGGCAGCATAAAGAAAAGCGCTAAGAATCTTGGGACGACTAAATATTTTACGGGATTCGTCGCTAAAGTCTCGAGCGCATCTATCTGTTCGGTTACCTTCATACTGCCTAATTCCGCCGCTATGGATGCGCCAACCCGTCCGGCAATAACCAATGCCGTTAACACCGGACCTAACTCTCTCGTAATAGATAACGCTACTAAACTCGCTATATACAATTGCGCCGAAATTTTCTGCATCTGATACGCGCTTTGCAAAGCAAGCACCATCCCGGTAAACATGCTGGTCAAAAAAACGATGGGTAAACTATCTATACCTATCTTTACCATCTGGTCTAAAACTTGCCTTCGTTTTAAAGGGGGGACAAAAATCCAAAACAGGGTCTGCGTAAATAAAAGTGAGGCTCCACCCGTATAATGTATGAAGGCCATAAAACGTTCCCCTAATCTGGATATCCAATTATTCAT
>CAZXJX010000010.1:0-11449 GCA_964641235.1 uncultured Planctomycetia bacterium | reverse complement strand
TTCATATCAGAACCTCACTTTATGCTCCACGCCAAAAAAGTCCTCGTTCTCCTTCATCTTCAATTTAATGCTCTGAGACTGCTTAAGTTTGTATTCCAATTCCATCTCATCCGATTTAGGCTGTTGTTGCGGTAAATCGCTGGATGCATATGCCCTAAAATTCACTCTAAATTGTTCGCCGATGTCTTTCCCAACGGCAACGTCTTTGCCTTCCAACCCCTTTACCAGATCCACGCCGGCTAAGACTACAGTTCGAGGGTCGGATTTTAATTGGACATATCTAAAAATCTTTGAGGACCCTATCTCATTCGTATCGATCCTGCCTTCCAAATCAAGAACTGCTCCTTCGGTATAAACTTTCGAATTGGCAAATTCTATTATCGTCCCGCTGCCCTTTAAGTTTATCTTTGCGGAATCGTATTTTAGTTTACCGATATTTCCGTTTTTAAGTTCCAGTTGTCCGTCTATCTTAAGGCCGGTGGCAAAATTCCCGTACATGTGCATATCGCCGTAAGCCAAGCCTGATATCATCCCCTTCTCGAGCGTAAGGTCGGTTAACCCTCCCAGTTGTACGCCTTTAAATTTAATGGATAAATCGATCTCGTTCGGGGGCTCGAGGGAAATCGTGCCGTTAGCCAAAGCAACCTCATCGTAATTTATCGCATTCAATTTTATCCTAGTGCCTACGATTTCATAATTCCCTTTAAGCTCTCTTATCGGAGTATAATTTATTATAGAGCCCGATGTAGCCAACTCGCCTACAATGGAATTTAATCTATCGTCATCTCCGTAATTAAATTTTCCCTTTATGTTATAATTTGATAAGAGGTCAAATCCTAATAATTTCAAATGGTTCGCATTAATATTTAACGTAAAATAAGGAAAAGCCGAAAAATCACCCGTTATCCCCATCTTGCTAACTTCGCCTAACGCGGAGGCGCCATTTCCGTTATCCTTAGGCGATATGCTAAAATCGAAATCTTTTTTCGCGGGATGAAACAAGCCGTTCAAGATGAAGTTTCGTCCAAAATTAAAATTCTTAAACGCGACTTCTCCTTCAGCAGCAATTATGTTTCCCACGAAATTCAAATTTAATTTCTTCAAGGCATCGAACGAACCGCGCACAAATATCTTATCGAAGGCGCCGTTTAAATATGCCTTTAAAACGTAGCCCTTGCCCTTTATAGCTCCCTCGAGTTGAATCGTCGAGCGTGCGATAGGAAATCCAAACTTGCCTCTGCCAATGAACCTTTGGTCAAATACCTTGGCGCTTACCTCTTGAGACTCGATCCCGCTTTCGTCGAGGACGAAGTTTCCGTTCAGCTCAGAAATCAAAGGCGATTTCTGGTCGCCGTAACACGAACCGTCGCGAATCGATACTATAAGTTTCTTCCAAGCAGGCTCTATCACTTTCGGGACCGAAAATTTGGCCTCGGAATTACCGAAATATATCTTGGGAGAAACGAAAGTTATTCTATTTAACCTTCCAAATTTTTTAAACGCGACATCCCATAATCTTTGATCGACGGCTATCGCTACCGATGTAAAAAAGGGAAGTTCGTCGTTTTGGCCCGTAGCGCTTTCAAGCGAAGGAGTGTAATATAAGACAATATCCTTTAAGACGATGTCTCTAAATATACCGCCTTCGATATCGCCGATTTTCCCTTCTAACCCTATCTTATCTTTTATAAGAGCCTGCACCTTTGTCTTAAATTCGCCGAGAAAAATCCTTCCTTTCAAATCGACGTAACCTAAAATAATAATAGCTACGCCGATTAGTATTAAAGCGTACTTTCTCCGTTGCCTCCTCAAATCTTTCCTACCCCAACAGCTTCAAATGTGAGGTGGTCAAATTTTAAGCCAACTTTGATGGGCCTTCCCTTTTCAATCCTGCCGGAGATTATTTCTTCAGCAAGCGTGTCCTCCAAAAATCTCTGGATAGTTCTTTTTAGCGGCCTTGCTCCGTAAACGGGATCGAACCCTTTTTCAATCAAAAATTCGACTGCCTCCTGACTAAGTTCGACAACGATCTGGTGTTCTTCCTTAAGCCGCTTTTTAACCTCCCCGACTTCGATCTCGACAATCTTGAAAAGGTCCTCTTTCGTCAACGGCCTGAACACGATTATGTCGTCTACCCTGTTTAAGAACTCGGGCTTAAACGTCTTTTTTACCTCGTCGAGCAATCTCTCTTTCATCGTTTGATAAGTCACTTCTTCCTTTTCCGACTTAAAGCCAAGCGAGCCCTGTTTTCTCAATATCTCGGCGCCGATATTCGATGTCATAATCAAAATCGTATTTCTAAAATCGACCCTTCTGCCGAAGGAATCGGTAAGTCTGCCTTCCTCTAACACCTGGAGCAATATGTTGAATACGTCGGGATGCGCTTTTTCTATCTCATCGAGAAGCACGACGGAATACGGCCGACGTCTAACTTTTTCAGTCAATTGCCCGCCTTCTTCGTATCCGACATATCCGGGCGGAGCGCCGACGAGCCTTGAGACGTTAAATTTCTCCATATACTCCGACATATCGAGTTGTATCATCGCGTCTTCATCGCCGAACATAAATTCAGCCAACGCTTTTCCGAGTAAAGTCTTGCCGACGCCGGTCGGACCTAAGAATATGAATGAGCCGATAGGCCTTCTGGGGTCCTTCAATCTCGCGCGCGAGCGCCTCACCGCATTCGCCATTGCAGTTATTGCTTCATCTTGGCCTACGACTCGCTTGTGTAGTTCTTCTTCGATCTTCAAAAGCTTCTCGGTCTCCTTCTCCTCTAATTTGAAAATCGGAATGCCGGTCCACTTTGCAACGATTTCAGCAATCTCTTCCTTGGTAACCTGCGGATAAGCTTCCGCTTTTTGCCTACTCCACTCCTTCTTCACTTTCTCAAGCTGAGCTTTTAATTCTTTCTCCTCATCGCGCATAGAAGCGGCCTTCTCAAAATCCTGCCCCTTAACTGCCGCTTCTTTTTCTTTTCTAACCTGTTCCATCTTTCTTTCCAGCTCTTTTATGTCGGGCGGAGTTGTCATCACATTCAAGCGGGCACGAGACCCCGCCTCATCGATTAAATCCACTGCCTTATCCGGCAAATATCTTCCGGATATATATTGGTCCGAAAGTTTGGCAGCGGCTTCCAGCGCATCATCGGTAAACTTGATTTTATGATGTGCCTCATATTTATCTCGCAGCCCCTTTAATATCTCGATAGTCTCGTCAACCGTCGGAGGGTCTACCATAATCGTCTGAAATCTTCGTTCGAGCGCCGCATCTTTCTCCACGTATTTCCTATATTCATCGAGTGTCGTAGCGCCGATGCATTGCATCTCGCCGCGAGATAATGCGGGTTTCAGAATATTCGACGCATCTATTGCGCCTTCGGCCCCGCCGGCACCGACCAACGTATGCAATTCGTCTATGAAGATTATTATATTTTCCGAACGCTTAATCTCGTCCATAATCGCCTTGATGCGTTCCTCGAATTGCCCTCTATATTTCGTGCCTGCCACCATCAACGCTAAATCGATGATTACAACCCTCTTATCGCGCAATATCTCAGGTATATCCCCTTTGACTATTTTTTGAGCGAGACCTTCCACGATGGCGGTCTTGCCAACGCCTGCTTCCCCCAACAAGACGGGATTATTCTTGGTTCGACGTGAAAGTATTTGAATTACGCGGTCTATCTCATCTTTGCGTCCAATTACAGGATCAAGTTTTCCCTCGCGTGCAAGAACAGTCAAATCCCTCCCAAAGGCATCCAACGCAGGGGTCTTCGTCTTAGGAGGAGCGGAGGGCTGGCCAAAACCGGGCGTTGCGGAACCCAGCAAAGACATCACCTCCTGTCTTACTTTGTTTAAATCCAGTCCTAAATTTGTCAGCACCTGACTTGCCACACCTTCGCCTTCTCTGATTAATCCCAAAAGAAGATGTTCGGTGCCGATATAATTATGCCCTAAATTTCTTGCTTCATCCGTTGCAAGTTCGATAACCTTCTTCGCCTTTGGAGTAAATGGTATATCGCCGGAGACAACGGTCGGAGGACCCGGTTGAACCAACTTCTCCACTTCAAGGCGGATAGTCTCGAGGCCCAAACCTAAATTCTGTAATACGGCAGCGGCAACCCCTTCGCCTTCTTTTATTAACCCCAGTAAAATATGCTCGGTGCCGATATAATCGTGGTTAAATCTCTTGGCTTCCTCTTTCGCCAAGATTATGACCTTTCTTGCCCTTTCAGTAAATCGTGAAAACATGTTCATGCTACACCCCTCCTATATCGTTCTGAAATATAAACCACAAGATTGACACAGATTTTCACAAGATTCTCCTTTAAATCTTTAACCACGAATTGCTCGAATTTACGCGAATTTGTTTCTTTATCTTTAATTCGGTTAATTCGTGAAATTCGTGGTTTCATTTTCTCTATCTATATTTTACCTCATAAACTTGCTTCGAATAAATTCCGCGCGTTTGAAATCCCGTTCGCTTGCGGATAACTGTTTTCCTTGCAACTTCTGCAAATGCGCCGGCTGGATTTGTATGAATAATTCGTTTAGCATATTTCGGTCGATCTCCTTGATTATCTCCAAATCCACGCCGAGCCTCACATCGGAAAGCAAGTTGATAGTTTCATTGCTCGTTATGATGTGCGCGCTTTTTAATATTCCATATGCGCGCGAAATCCTATCCTCCAATAATGCCCGTTGGTTCGTAAGGAGCGATTTTCTCGCCGTAATTTCCTGTTCTATCACCTGCCGCATTATACGTTCCAAATTATCGACGATTTCATCCTCAGTGTGGCCTAACGTGACTTGATTAGAAATCTGAAAAAAATTACCGTATGCCTCAGTGCCTTCTCCGTATAAGCCGCGCGCGGTCAAGCCCAACTTCGTAATGGCATGCAGTACTCTATTTATCTGTTTCGTCATGACCAAAGAGGGCAGGTGAACCATACAAGACGCCCTCAAGCCGGTGCCCGCATTCGTCGGGCAGCACGTTAAATATCCCAATTCAACCGAATACGCATAATCCAAGCACCTGTCTAATTCCTCGTCTATTTTATTTGCCAACTGCCACGTATCTCGGATATTAAAACCGGACTGCAATACTTGGATTCTTAAATGGTCCTCTTCGTTAACCATAATGCTTATTATCTCTCGGTCGCTGATTAAGACCGACTTATATTCGGGATGAAGGATATGTTCCCTGCTTATTAGATGCCGTTCGATTAAAAATTGTTTATCTACGGCGCTTAAATCTCCCATCATTAAATATAAAGCGCCTTTAAAATATTCGACGACTTTATATGCTTTCTCGAAATCTGAAAGCACGCCTTCTAATTGCTTCTTATCCGCCCAGTGAGGAAACGGGTATTTTGCTAAATTTCTAGCCAGCCTGATTCGAGACGACATAACTATCTCGGAGTTAGGGCCGACGCCTTTTAACCACTCCCCTGTCTGTCTCAATAGATCATCTAGTTTCATTCCCCCGCCTTCGTCTTCTTTTCCAATTCGCGAATCTTATCCCTAATCTTAGCGGCCTCTTCGTATTCCTCCAACTCTATCGCTCGTTGCAGGTTCTGCCGAAGTTCTTGTAATTCCGATTTTTTCTCAACCCCGGCTGCCTTCTCTAATTTAACGGTCGCTTTGCCAACATGGCGAGTGGAGCCGTGAATCCTTTTAAGCAAAGGAAGCAGGCTACGCTTAAACGCCTTATAGCATTCGCCGCAACCTAACCTGCCTATCTTTCTAAAATCATCATAACTCATCCCACAGTTAGGGCATTTTACAGAAACCTCCTTAGGCTCCAATTCCAACCCTAAATCGGTAAGCCCCGCCAAAAGGTCGGCGATGCTGAAGTGCTGCTCCATCTCTATTCCCTTTTCCCGCGCGCAACTCTCGCAGAGATGAAGCTGCGTTACCTCGTCGTCGACTATCTCGGTAAATTCAACCGTCGCTTCGTTCTTTCCGCAAACCTCGCAAAGCATATCAATACCTCACTCCCGCAACCTTCGTCAATTTATGAAATTCGCGCGTAAGCTTCAGCGTAATTTTTCCCGGTTTTCCATCGCTTATTTTTCTTCCGTCGATTTTAACGACGGGGATTATCTCCGCTGCGGTGCCGGTTAGAAAACACTCGTCGGCATTAAACAGGTCATGCCGTGTCAAAACCTCTTCATGCGCCGGAATTTTATTTGCCTTAGCCAAATCGAAAACCGCACCTCGAGTAATTCCGCGCAACGTCCCGATATAAATCGGAGGCGTAAGAAGCGTTCCGCGCTTGACGATAAAAATATTGTCGCCCGTACATTCCGCGACATAGCCTTCGGAATTTAACATAACCGCCTCTTCCACGCCGGCATTAATCGCTTCTATCTTCGCCAAAATATTATTTAAATAATTAAGCGATTTAATCTGCGGGTTCAGCGCCTCCGGGATATTCCTCTGTGTCGGAACTGTAATTATCTCCATTCCCTGCTTGTAGAATTTCTCGGAATACAACGCAATCTTATCCGTGATTATGATAATCGTCGGCCTCGGGCATTTTCTCGGGTCCAATCCTAAATCGCCGAATCCTCTCGTCACGATTAATCTGATATAAGCGTTTTTTAAGTTGTTGGCCCGCAGAGTCCTTTTGACTGCGTCGATTAAATCCTCTTTGGACATCGGGATATCCAACATAATCGAGTGGGCAGACTGATAGAGCCTGTCGATGTGCTCCTTCAATTTGAAGATGAGCCCGTCATAAGTGCGGATTCCTTCAAAAACACCGTCGCCGTAAAGCAACCCGTGGTCAAAGACCGAAATCTTCGCCGCTTCTTTCTCGACTAATTTTCCATCGATATAGATTTTAAGGCCCATAAATCCTCCCGTCTCTGATATGCAAAACCCTTTCTGCGGATTTAGCTATCTCAGCCTCATGAGTAACCATTATCAAAGTCAAATTTCGCTTACTGTTTAAATTCCACAATAAATCCAAAACGTGTTTGCCCGTTTCGGAATCCAAATTTCCCGTCGGCTCGTCGCACAACAAAATCTCCGGTTCATTTACAAGCGCGCGGGCTATGGCGACGCGTTGTTGTTCGCCGCCGGATAACTGGTTAGGGCGATGGTGCAAACGCTCGCCTAAACCAACCGCGGTCAAAATCTCAATCCCCGCTTTTCGTATATTTTTAAAACTGCCATTTTCTCCCTTTATCAACAGCGGAAAAATTACATTCTCCAACGCATCGAACTCGGGCAAGAGATGATAAAATTGAAAGACAAACCCTATTTTTTTATTCCTCAACCTCGCCCGTTCGTAGTCGCTGATAGAATATATATCAACGCCGTCTATATAAACCTCTCCTTCCGTAGGAGAATCGAGCCCGCCCAAAAGATGCAATAACGTCGATTTACCTGCGCCCGACGGACCCAATAGAGCAAGCACTTCGCCTTTCTTAACATTTAAGTCAATCCCTTTCAAAACGCGTAACTCATTTGCGCCGTTTTTATAAATTTTGTGCAACCCTTTTGCTTCAAGCATGTTATTCGTATCGCAAGGCATCGACCGGATTCAATCGCGAAGCCTGCCAAGCAGGGTAAATACAGGACAATAAGCATATCACCAGTGCCGCAACCACTATGGCAAACGTATCGCCCAGTTGGACATCCACGGGAAACCTATCGATATAATAAATATCTCTCGGAAGTTGTATGAACTGATATTTTTCCAAAAGATAAGAAAGCCCTAAGCCGCTCGCCACCCCCAAAATGGTTCCTGTCGCGCCTACCAAAAAACCCTCCAGCGTAAAAATCGCCATTATTGAGCGATTCGTGGCCCCTATCGACTTTAAGATTCCGATGTCCTTTGTCTTTTCCATCACGACCATTATAAGCGTGCTTACTATATTAAAGCATGCGACGATGATTATCAACGTCAATATAATAAACATCGCTAATTTCTCTAGTTTAAGCGCGGAGAATAAGCTTCTGTTCAAATCCATCCAGCTTCTGACCCAATACGGAAAACCCAATTCCCTCTGAATTTTCATCTTTAAATCCTGGGCAAAATATACGTCGTCTATTTTAACTCCTATGCCGCCGGCTTTCGTATCCGCTGCGAATAACTCCTGTACCTTCTTTAACTCTCCGAATGCTAAATTCAAGTCGTAATCGTACATCCCTGAATTAAAAATCCCTACGACTTTAAAATTCTTAACCTTCCCGTCAAACGGCGAAATTATCGGGACCGAATCTCCGATATCCAGATTAAACCTATCCGCCAACTCCGTACCTATAAGGATACCTTCGCCATTTAAGCTGCCTATAGAGCCCTTCCTGATGTATTCGCCGATTTTGGTTACCTTAATCTCTTCCTCCGGAATTATTCCCCTTAATATAATGCCGTGCATTTGATCTTTAAATTTTATTAAAACCTGTCCGTTAAAAAACGGCGAAGCCGCAACGACGCGAGGGATAATCTTCACCCTCTCGATTACCGCATCCGGATTTTCTATCCCGCCTTCTTTTTCTACAACGAGATGGGAATTCGTTCCGACTATCTTATCGCGCAAATCGTTGTCAAATCCCGCCATCACGCCTATTACAACGATAAGCGCACAGACACCTACCGCCACACCCAAAATAGAAATTAAACTTATAATCGAGATAAATTTTCCCTTCCTCTTTGCCAGTAGATATCTTAAACTTACAAAGTATTCGTAACGCATCTTTATTTTTCCGGCTTTAACTGCGGAAAGAGAATCACATCTTTAATCGAATCGCAGTTCGCAAACAGCATCGCGAGCCTATCTATGCCGATCCCGAGACCGCCTGCCGGCGGCATACCATATTCCAGCGCGCGGACGAAATCCTCATCCACCGCCTTAGTGTCGCGATCGACTTCTACCTGCGCATCAAATCTCGCCTTCTGCTCAAGCGGATCGTTTAACTCCGAATACGCATTCGCCAATTCATGCCCGCCGATAAATAATTCGAACCTTTCAGCCAAATCCGGCGCATCCGGTTTTCTCTTCGATAGCGGACAAAGCCTTGAAGGGTAATCTATAATAAATGTGGGCCTTAACAATTTCGGCTCAACGAACTTCTCGAATATCTTATTCACAATCTCTTCCTCAAATTTTGCCTTCTCGATTTCCAACCCCAAACTTTTCGCGACCTGCCTTATATCCTTCTCTGCTTTATAATCTATCTTAGCGTATTTAGCAACCGCTTCATGAAAAGTCAATTTTGCCCAGGGAGGAGAAAGATCGACCTCCCCCCCATCATGGCTGATTTGGTATTTTCCAAAAAGATGTTTTGCTGCATCCAAAATTAATTCCTCGGTCAATTCCATCATATCCTGATAATTCGCATAGGCCGCATAAACTTCCAACATCGTGAATTCAGGATTATGCCGCGGAGAAATTCCCTCGTTTCTAAAATTCCTGTTTATTTCGTATACCTTTTCAAATCCCCCGACTAAAAGCCGCTTCAGATAAAGTTCGGGAGCAATCCTTAAATATAAATCGATTCCGAGCGCTTCGTGGTGCGTCTTAAAAGGCTTTGCAGTCGCGCCGCCGGCAAGCGCCTGCATCATCGGGGTCTCGACTTCTAAAAATCCTTTCCCGTCGAGATAAGCCCTTATGCGAGAGATGAGGCGGCTGCGTAATTCAAATGTCTCCTTGACCTCTTTATTCGCAATCAAATCCAGATACCGTTGCCTATACCTGATTTCCACATCCTTCAGGCCATGCCACTTCTCAGGCAAAGGGCGTATAGACTTGGAAAGGACCGTAATTTCAGATACGTTTATAGTCGGCTCTTTAGTCTTCGTCTTAAAGGTCTTGCCTTTTATACCCACGATATCGCCGATATCTAAATTTTCAAAGACCAAAAGTCCATCGTTTCCGATCGCATCGCTCTTTATGTACCCCTGAATCCGCCCCGTCGAATCTTTTACATCTATAAAACAAGATTTTCCGTGGGAACGTATTGCCATTACGCGTCCCGCGACGCTAACTTCTTTTCCTTCTTCGAAATTTTGGGTTAACTCCCTGATATCAGAGGACTTGATATACTTGCCGCCATAAGGATTTATCTCTTTATCCCTTAGGGCCTTAAGCTTATTTAGCCTCTGTTTTATGATATCATTTAGCTCTTCCACTTTTGCGCCTCAAATTTATATAATTATAAATAAAATAAAAGGTTAAGTCAAACGAAAAAACCCAAATACAGGCCCACGCAAAGAGGTCGCCGTACCTTGCATAAAAGGTCTTGCCTGCGACCGGGGCTATATCGGCCGTGGTATAGCCTGAGACAAAAATCTTTTCTCCTTTAGCATCCTTAACGCTTCCTATAATCTTGCCCTTCTGGTCTATAAAACATGAATACCCTGTATTGGCGCTCCGTACGACATTTATCCTATTCTCTATGGCCCTAAAAACGGATGCCTGCGCATGTTGATAAGGGGCGCCTGTCTTCATAAACCACGCGTCATTCGTTATATTAACCATAAAATCGGCGCCCTGTTCTGCGAAATGACTTACCAGTCGCGGAAAAATATCCTCGAAACAAATTAAGACTCCGAACTTTGCCTTAACATCTTTTGCGACCGGAACTTCGAATATCGTATATTCCTTCCCCGGAGAATAATCCTCGCCCATATCGTATCTTTTCTTCACAAAAGAGAATATGCCGTTTCCGAATGGGACATATTCGCCGAAAGGCACAAGATGTAATTTATCGTAGCGCGTTACGACTTTCCCTTCGTTCGAAAACAAAATTGCGCTGTTGTAATACGGGCCTTCTTCTCTCGTTTCCGTAGGCGTCCCGACCAATAAATAAGTATTGAGCTCCTTCGCTAAATTTGAAATTTTATTAAACAACGCCTGATCTTTTTCCAAAAAACCCGGCACCGATGTCTCGGGCCATATTATTAAATTTGGATTATCTTTAGCCGCCTCTTTAGTCAACGAGATATGCCTTTTCAAAATATCTTCGACATATTTCTCGTCCCATTTTTGACTTTGGGAAATATTCGCTTGAATGACCGAAACCTTTATCGTGCGGCCCTTGTATTTACGGTCCATCCTAAAAAACCCATACATGGATGTAACGATTAACATTATGATTAAAAGCGACAAATATTTCGGATCCGGGCGGAAACCCTTTATTTTCTTCTTTATCTTCGAAGCTATTATTACGTTTGTAAAAACTATTAAAAATGAGACGCCGTATACGCCGGTTATATCGGCGAATTGTATAAGCGGCAAATTCTCCCATTGAGTGTATCCAAAAAGCGCCCAGCCAAAACCGCTGAATAAATGACTGCGAAGATATTCCAAGCCCACCCACAAACTGCTTACAAAAACCGCATATCTAATCCGCGGTTTTGGAAATTGCATTAACAATAAATCGACGCCAACCGCAAAGAGGCCAAAATATAAAGCGAGATAGATGATCAACGCTAC